>QIAI01000037.1:6080-9817 GCA_003224995.1 Acidobacteriota bacterium | reverse complement strand
CGAAAATAAGTACAGGCAGCGAAGCCCAGTCCTGAACATTGCGAATCCCCCAGCTTGCCCCCCATCGTCCTAGCAGCCACTGGGACAGCCGGTAACCCAGATACATGAGAGCGAGCAGCAGCAAGGCGAAGATGCTGACTTCCTTTGGAATGTGATGCAGAACGTAATGTCCCATCTCATGGCCGAAGACGAAGAGCACTTCGGGCGGCGCTTCGAGGCGCCGAAGCCAGTGACATAAGCGTTCAGGCCGGTGAGCTTGGAGCTAGCGTTCATTTCGAACATGCGCTCCGGTGGAATCTCGATCGCGCCGCGATGGATGACCTGCTCAAGTTTGAGAACGAGTTCCGGTTGCGTCGTCTGCAGCGGTGTGAATTTGAAAAACAGGGGATCGATGACCAGCGGCTGGATGAAGAAGACGGCCAGCACAATGGGAATCACCGACAGCCAGAAGTAGAACCACCAGCGCCGCGGACTGCGTCGAATCACGGCGTAAAGGATCCACACCAGCAGAGTGCCCAGGATGAGCGCAATGACTTGATTCGTCATCCAATCGCCCAGCCATGACCCCCAAGCCTGCACAGATAATCCGAACGCGCGGGCGAGCCAGTGGTCCCACGCATCAAACGGAATTCCAAGCAAACCGATGGTGAGCAGCAACAAGGGCGCGTAAAAGAGTACCTGCACGAAGCGCCTCGCGGAAACGCGTTCCGCCCAATCGCGGTAGCCGGGAGCCAGGCGCCAGCGCAGTATCAGCAGGGGAACGAGGATTGCCCATAAGGAGCCGATCAGCGCGTGACGGTAATGCGCGGCTGAATAGGCAACCGCCTTCTCGTACTGATCCGGAGGCGGGGAGTAGGTGGATGGCGGCTTGCCGAAGGCCTCAGACGTTGTAGCGCGATCGCCCGCGTCCGGTGTTTGCTGGGCCCGCCCTTTCGCATACGAGTCGCCTGAAACAATGAAACAAATAACGAAAACACCAAGTAGATGTTTTGTCTTCAATACTTCTCCTCAGATTGCCTTCGCCATGAAGCAGATGAGTATGCCGCAGATCAGCAGGAGTGCAAAGCGTGTACCGCAGATCGCGGCCAGGCAGAGTGGACTCCCGCCGATGCCCCGTACGCCGGGCAGAGCAATCGGCGCATACATCGCGGTCCAATCTCAGCGGCTGGAGCCGCCTCAGATTTGTAGGCTGGTGCCGTCCCTGCGGAACTCGTGCCACTATCCCAAGTTTACCCAGCGCTTACGCGCTGGCTAATGAATGCCGCCGCTCCGCGGCTGAATTCAGGAGACAACGACCGATGGCCGAATTTGAGTTCTCACGAACACACTGAAGCCCAATAGTCGCGCAGAGGCAAGTTTCCGAACACTCAAGCTACGCAAACCAGCCCTCGTACTATGCGAACTCGATTAGAACAATTTCAGGCCTGGTGCCAACTCGCATGGGGGGTCCCCAGGTTCCCGCTCCGGTGGTCGTGTAGACCCACATCTCGCCGAAACGCTTGAGGCCGTACGTGTACGCACCGAAAATTCGACGCGTGAACCAGGTAAACGGAAAAATCTGCCCGCCATGGGTGTGCCCGGAAAGCTGGAGCGAGATGCCCGCTTTCGCGGGAATCAGGAGCGCATGCGGCGAATGGCTCAACAAGATGCTCGCGCGGTCAGGCTGAATCTGGGCACGCTGCAAAACCGTTTGAAAGCGGTCCGCTTTGATCGAATCGTGATAATCAACGCCGACGATCTGCAATCCATCCACATCAACTTTTTCGCTGTCCAAAACGCGAACCCCAGCCTGCCGAACGGCGTCCAGATAGTGAGTAGGATCCCGGAATTCCTCGTGGTTGCCGGTGACGAAATATTTTCCCCACTCTGGAGAGACGCCGCTCCAGGGCGCAGCGCCCTCCACGGGATTCACCTTGGTCCCGTCATACAAATCGCCCGTGATGAAGATGACATCAGGCTTGAGCCGCGCCAGGCGGGCCACGATACGGCGCAGAAATCCACTGCCGTTGACATGTCCCAGGTGAACATCGGAAACCAGGGCAGCGACCCGGCCGCGCCATGAGGCGGGCAAATTCGCGAGCTTCACCTTCACTCGCCGCAACCGCACCCAGCGGGCATTGACGACACCGTACAGGCTCGCCAGTATGGCCAGCGAAAAGATCGCCGCCGTCCACTTTGGCCAGTCCAGTTGCATCCCGGCGAGTGCCGCTCCCAGATACAGCAGCCAACACATACAAGCCGCTAAGAAGAGAAAATTCACTGCTCCCAGCCACGCGGCAGCGATCTTGTAGAAGAGCCGCACCAGTGAAAATGTGGAGCGAGAAGCGATCAGCGAGGCGGCCACAAAGCTGATGGCCAGCAGGATTACGGCCGCTTGTAGGCCGTCAATACCAGGAGGATCGGGGACGGCGCGAAATCGAATCCAAGTGCTGTAAATGAACCAATGCGCCAGCAGCAGGATCGTCTGCACAATAACAACGAATACAGCGATTCTGGAGCGCAATCCGTCGGTCCTTGGGGTGGAACTCGCGGCCGACACCAACCGGCCTTTGCGAGTCTCGTAACTAGTTTTGATGCTTAAGATCGTTCTGGGATGCGGAAGCTGCTCAGATTAAAGTGACTGGACGCCTGAGACCTGGGAGGGAGTCGATGTCTGCAGCAGGGAGTTAAAAGCTGGCACTCATTATCGACAAACCTCGGCAGCCCGGATGCGTCTAAAAATGGAGATCGCGGAGAACATTCCCATGAAGCGTCGTGAGTTCCTTGTAGGCGCAGCGCGTGTAACCGGAGCAGCCTGGTTCGCTTCCCATGGTTTGGCGCAAGCGATGGCCGCTCTCCCGCCACTTTCTGGCAAGTTGGCTGCTTCCGACACCGTGAAGCTGGGCAACACCGGCATCCAGACCAGCCGTCTCGCCATGGGAACAGGTACCGTCGGAACCGGGCATCATTCCCATCAGACCGCCCTGGGAGTAAAAGGCCTCTCCGACCTTCTGCTGAATGGATACGATCGCGGCTTGCGCTTTTTCGACTCTGCCGATTCGTACGGCAGCCATCCGCATGTGGCCGAAGCCCTCAAACATGTGGCACGGGATAAAGTCACGGTGCTGACCAAAACCTGGGCCCGTGACGCTGCTTCCGCTCGCGCGGATCTCGACCGCTTTCGCAAAGAACTCGGAACCGACCACATCGATGTCTGCCTTATGCATTGCCTGACCGAGGCGGATTGGACAGAGCGTTACCGCGGCGTAATGGATGTACTCTCCGAAGCCAAGCAGAAGGGGATTATCCGGGCCCACGGGTGCTCGTGTCACTCAATCGAAGCTTTGCGAGCTGCCGCCAAATCGCCTTGGGTGGAGGTGGACATGGTTCGCATCAATCCCATCGGCTCGCACATGGACGCCGATCCCGAAACCGTGGTCAGCGTGCTTCGCCAGATGAAAGCCGCAGGGAAGGGAATCGTTGGAATGAAGATTCTGGGTCAAGGTGATCTGGCGACGCGTCAGGACGAAGCGATTAAGTACGCCTTGTCGCTAGGACTGCTCGATGCCTTTACGATTGGAGCTGAGAGCAGGGCCGAGCAAGAGGATCTGATCCGCAGGATTGCGGCGGCAGCGTAAACCCAGATTGAGAGCCAAAGAGCCGAGGTCCCGTTCTCACCGCTTCCGGTTCAGTTCGTCCAAGAACGAGTTCCCCATTGATCCCAGCTTTTTTTCCAGGCGCTCTGTGCAGTCGCATTC
>QIAI01000037.1:0-6070 GCA_003224995.1 Acidobacteriota bacterium | reverse complement strand
TGAACTTGGGTCAGCTCGAAATGCTGTTCCCAGTAAGGACGCTCCTCCTGCAAAGGCGTGGGACAGTAGCAGACTTCCACCCAGCGCGCGGTGCCATCCGCACAGAATCGGGCATCCTTCATGTTGCGCAGATATTCGCCTTCTGCCACCGATCCCTCACCCAGGGTCTGATTCTCGATTGCCTCGAGGAGTTTCTTCTCGCCGCCGGGCTTCACTCGTGCTCGCACTAAGTAACGCATACGTCCATTTTACGCCCTAAGAACGACTATCCAGGCTGCGCGTTGCTGCTGCCAAAAAGCGAACCTCAGGCGCTGAAGCGCAGACGAAATTTCACGGCATAGGGGCACGACCGAGGTCGTGCCCTTCCCCTGGTCCAAACCGGGCATATAGTTGACAGAGCAGACCGGGGACATGGTTGACAGTTGGATCCTAAGACCTTTGTCAGATGAGTCCTTTGCGGATTTGCAGCAGGAAATTCTCGGCTTCCGACTGGGCTTGCTCGATGGCGGCCCGATCGTCGCGATGTTCAAGCACGATTTCCTGGGTGACCAACTCAACCGCGTCTTTGGGTTTGTAGCCCGCCTTTATCAGTTTCCGGGCGCGATCGGCGAAGCTGGGGCCGGCATTGGCTTTGATTGCAGGCAAGCTCGATTTGGCAGTGGGCGAGTTCGCTTGTGGCTCGCAAAGGTGATCGTGAAATTTTGCGGCCGCGAGCCGATCGTAGGCGCTTTTCGCTTCTTCCCCGCCAAGAAAAGTCGGAACCGCGAACTTCCACTGGCAACTGGAACAGGCCCAGCCGGGATCGGCATTGCTCTGCACCCAGACCAACGATCGCGAGCCTTTCGCTACCATAAAAGCCACATCCTTCGGCCGCGCGCCAGCTAAGTCCTATGGTCGCTCTATTTCTTCACCACTGCAACTGCGTCTACTTCAATGAGCCACTCCGGACGCACCAGCCGCTTCACCACCACGAAGGTGCTCACCGGAGGGTTCGCGGTATTCACGTACTTGTCGCGAATCTCGCGCACTGCCGGCACCAGGGTCGGATCGACCGACTCGGCGCAGTAGTAGTTCAGCTTGATGACATCGTGGAAGTTTCCCCCCGACGCCTCGACTGCGGCTTTAAGGTTCTCGAACACCTGCTGCACCTGCGCACGGAAATCATCTTTCCCTACGAGATTGCCGGCGCGGTCGATCGCAACCTGGCCTGCGATGTAGATCAGGTTGCCATCGGTGACTTCCGCCACCTGCGAATATCCCGCCGTGGGCTTCGCCATCGTCTCAGGATTGAAGATGCGGAATGCAGACACGCCTGGTTCCGCTTGCTTCGTAGTCGTGGTTTTTCCCTGATGAATCAGAGTGCCGGCCTTTACTGCCACGCCAAACAAAGTTATCGCGAGTAAAAGTTGAAATCCGCGTCGCATGCTGCTCCTTTCAAAACTGTACACATCTCAGGCGAACGGGGTCACTGCGGCGGTGGTTGGGGTTCAGCCGACCCGTCCGCGCGCGGATCCGACGCGCCATAATTCACCCCGGTCTTCGAATCGTGCAGCACTGCTTGTCCTCGACCCATGCTGGTGGAGTACTCGCGTTCCACGCGGAAAATATGCCCCATGGAACCCAACTTGTCGCGCACTTCGGGGGGCACCCGCGATTCGATGACAATGTTGCAACCCCCGAGGTCGCTGACCGTGAAACGGGGATTCTCCAGTGCCGCCTGGATGTTCATGCCATAGTCGACGACGTTCGACACGAACTGCGCATGTGCCAGGGGTTGGTTCGGCCCGCCCATAATGCCGAACCCAATGTGTTGCTCGCCCTTCTCCATGAAGGCGGGAATGATGGTGTGGAAGGGACGCTTGCGAGGGGCGAGCACGTTGGGCGAAGCGGGATCCAGCGAAAACAGCGCGCCGCGATCCTGCAGCGCGAACCCCATCCCGCGCACCGTAATTCCTGATCCGAAAAATTCATAATTGCTCTGGATCAGCGAAACAATGTTTCCCCTAGCATCGACAACCGAGAGATAAGTGGTTTCGCTCGCCGGCGGCTTTCCGGGGCCAGGCTGGCATGCTGCCTTGGCGGGATCAACCAGTCGAGCCCGCTCCTGCGCGTACTCCTTCGAGAGCAGGCCCTTCACTGGAACGTTGGCGAAACGCGGATCGGCATCATAGCGATGAAGGTCGGCATACGCTACCTTCATGGCTTCGATTTTCTTATGCAGTTCTGCCACGCTCGAGGGACCATCCGGCGAAGCTGGCGTTGTCTCCATGATATTCAGCATTTCGAGGGCGGCCATGCCTTGCCCGTTGGGTGGAAGTTCGTAGATCGTCCATCCGCGATATGTCGTGGAAATCGGCTCCACCCACTCGGGAGCAAATTCACCCAAGTCCGCTGCCGACATAGTGCCGCCCAGTTCGTGCGAGGTGGCTAGAATCGCTTCTGCAATCTTTCCCTTGTAGAAAGCTGCAGAGCCCTCTGCCGCAATCAAGCGAAGCGCATTTGCCAGATCCGGATTGCGAAAAATTTCTCCCACCTCCGGAGCCTTTCCGCCTGGCAGATAGACGCGTCGACTCTCCGCATTATCCGCGATGCTTTCCTTTCCACCTTCCCAGAATCCGTGAATGAGTTCGGGTACCGGGTACCCACGGTCTGCGTAGTGGATCGCCGGTTGCAGCAGATTCTTCCACGCGAGTTTCCCAAACCGTCCATGCAATGCGTTCCACCCGGCTACTGTCCCCGGAACCGTCACCGCGTCGATGCCTGTGACGGGCATTTTCGTCGCGTCCTTCGCCTTCATGCGCTCCAGGGTGAGACCCTGGGGTGCCCAACCGCTCGAGTTCAAGCCATACAGCTTGCGCGACTTTGCATCCCAGTAAATGGCGAACAGGTCGCCACCGATGCCATTCATCATGGGCTCAGTGACTCCAAGCACCGCATTCGCCGCGATGGCCGCATCCACCGCCGAACCGCCCTTTGCGAGAATCTGCGCCCCGGCCACGGAAGCCTGCACATGGCTGGTCGCGACGATGCCGTCACGGGTTATCACCATGGAGCGAGCATGCGAACGGTCTTGTGCGTAGACCACCACCGAGAAGAGAATCAGAACCACCGCGATCCGAAGTACCATAGGTATCCTTCGAGACACAGGAGTGAGTGCGCGGAAAGAATACGTCGGAGCGAGTGAACTTTACCAGTGCCACTCATTCGCCACCGCCTAGGAAGAAGAAGATATGCGACGGACTCCTTCATCCGTCGAATGTCAGGAGGCAAGATGAAGGTCACGCAATTTGCGGCATTGTGTATCGGTCTGGCACTGTCCCTACTGGAAGGTCCGTTTCTCGCCGCGCAGAAGCCGCAGCCTGCACTCGCAGCTCCCATCCCTGCGCAGATTCTTGCGGCCAAGAGAATCTTTATCGCAAATGCGGGGGGAGATGACCACTCCTACGACGAGGCATTGTTCAATGGAGGGCCGGCGCGAGCCTACAACCAGTTTTATGCCGCGATGAAAACGTGGGGACATTTCGAGTTAGTGAGCGCTCCCAGCGATGCCGATCTGGCGGTTGAAATCGGTTTTACTTTACCCCAGGCGGAGCAGTCGGTGATGAAAGGGAACAGTCTGGGCACTCCGTTCGATCCCCAGTTCCATCTACAAATCCGCGACCCAAAGTCGAACGTTCTGTTGTGGGGCTTCATGGAACACGCGCAATGGGCAGTTCTGCAGGGCAATCGTGACCGGAATTTCGACCAGGCACTTGCGCGGCTGATCACTCAGATGGAGAAAATGGTTACGACGCAAGCGCCGGCGGATGCGAAGACCCCATAGTCTAGAGCCGCGTGACCAGCCAAACTCCGAGCCCAATCGCAATCAAATCTTCGGCAACCGCGATCAGAGAATCGCGTAAGCGCAAGGACTGCACCAGTCCCTTGCGCACTCGATAGCCAGCAAATGCGCCCACGAACGCGCCGATGCCACCTGCGAAGGTCCCAAGCCACACGGCGCCATCCGCTGCCACGGCCACGCACCCTCCGCACAACCCACCCATTACGATTCGTCCCGCCAATGGGCCCGGCTTCGTACGCGCGGGCGTCATGGGAAGCTTGTCAGCCACCAACTCTCCCAAGCAGCCAGTGTGAAAATTCCAGCGGCCCACATCGAGCCCATAAACGCCAGGGCGGAGTTTTGCAGGTTCAGCCGTCCGAGATGAGCTGCCCAGGCCGTCACCGCCGGCGCGGTCATCGAGCGCAACCCCGCCACTATCCCGATAGCAAAAGCAAGAAGCAAAGCCAAACTTGCATGCATGGCGATGCGATCCCTTCCACGGCAGATTCAAGTGACAGTCTTCAAAGATGCGCACTGGGCAGAGTAAGCTGCGAAATCAGTGGCAGGAATTTACGACAGGATTAGTGGTGCCAGAAGAAACCAGCCACGAGGACCATGACTTCGGCGGCAAACAGCACAATCAGAAAACGCTCCCGCCGGCGTGACCGGCGCAGATCGCGCAACATGTCGCGCTCCAGATCGTACACGAACGCCACTTTCTCCGGATCGGGCGGCGTCATCACCTCGGGCATGCTCAGCCCCGGAGAAGCGGTGGTGATGATTGCCTTTGCTTGATCGGGCAAGAAGATCTTCGGCCCGCTGATGACGTTTGACCACGAGGTCAACAACAACGCCTGTGAGGGAATGATCGGATTGGCAGGCTCCCAGGTTATGTCCAGCGGGGGAAGCTTCTCAGGAGCCACGGCGTCGGCCAAACCTCGTAACAGCGAACTCCACCATGGCTGCGCCATCATGTCGCCCACCAGTTCACCCACTTCCACTGGGCGTGACTCCAGTTGAAGCGGCGGTTGGATCTCCGGTGAGATCACGTCTCCCAGGTTGGTGAAAACCGTGCGATACCAAGGCAGGCTTAGGAAATCCCCCAGCAGCATGCCCAAATTTACGGGTCGAGAAGTGAGATAGAGTGGGGGCAGATGATCGGGCAGGAAACGGTCGCGAAAATTGCGGATGAGCGACTTCCACAGCGGACGGCTTAGATCTTCCGGAGGGGCCAAATCGAGTTCGTTATTCGTTGCCATGTTCTACAAGGAATCGTTTAAACGGCAGAAAGAACGCAAGATGCAAGATTTGATCGTTACCAGAATATCACCCTTGGCAAGACGGGCGGGGTCGCCCTTTAAGTTGTTCTGCTATAGCTTACGGCTGGGTCTCGGCTGGGCGATCCAGTTCAAAATAAGGGATCGAAATTCTCCCTCGGCTAAAAATGAACTGTTCTCCTGTTGCGAAAATAAACGGCCCGTACAAAATTCATAAAGTTCCCGCGTTGTGTTCGAATTTTTGCGCTACAATCTCTCTCAAATGTGGGTGCGCCCTCGTTTCCAATTCAATCTAAACGGGTGTCTTGCGCACGGCCTTCTCCCCAGGAGGTAGTTAGATGTATCGTCAGTTTTCCAGCCCCGTCGGACCCTCTGGCTCTTCCGACGTTCAGTCCACCATTCGCGGCCTGACCCAGGATTTCAGCATGAACTTCAATACCGGCAATTATGACCAGGTTGCCGTGCTCTTTGCCTCCGACGGGTTATTCATGGCGCCCCATTATGAATCCACCGTGGGATCCAAAGCCATCGAACGCAAGCTGCGCGAATTCGGCGAATCTGGTTATCAGAACCTGCGACTCGAAACCATGCGCGTCGACAGTTCCGGCGACATGGCAATGGAGGTTGGGCGCTACTCGGTCTCCATCGTGAACGATCATGGCGCAGCCTCCGACGATCGGGGCAAGTATCTCAAGGTCTGGCGCCGATTGGGAGCCTGGCGAATTGTCGCCGACTGCTGGAGCAGCAACATCCCGGCAAGCGCTCTGCGCAGTGAGGAGAAGACTTTGCTTTCGCCTGAGAAGGTTACACTCATTTCCAGCGAGGTTCCTAAGTCTGCCTGACCGTCTGGAAGACTCTGCGCCATCGGGGAACATCCCGCCCGATCCTTGCACCATAGCTAAGCGCAAAGAGGCTGCGCCGATCAAGAGTGAGCTCAATCGCGCTACCGGCCTGGTGCAGAACTCGGTACGCG
>QIAI01000678.1 GCA_003224995.1 Acidobacteriota bacterium | reverse complement strand
GGAGTCCACTGCGTATATGCGACCTCAGCAGAAGTATTTGCTCATGGGAACAGCGCAGCTTTTCAAGCTTTGGTGCTAGTCTCAGTACCCATGCATCGGTGGAGCTACACTCATCATTTTGAATTGGGCCCGCTCGCTCAGTCTTTGCCTCTTCGTGCGGCTCTCGGCGCCTGCGTGCTTCTGGCAGTAGCAGTTGCCGCTCAAACTAACGTCGACACGTTGCTCGGGCAAGCACGCACGGCGGAAAAAGGTGGAGACTACGGCGGCGCAGCGCGTATTTATGAGCAGGCCTTGGCCCTCGCGCCCGTAAATCTGGAAGTTCTGAAGAGATTCGGTGTATTGGAACCGACCGAACTGAAATTTGATGATTCGATCGCACACTTTCGGCAAGCGCTAGCGGTCAACCCGAAGTACCCGGAAGTTAATTTTTATTTGGGTGTTTCCTACTTCGGAAAGAATGATTTTCACAATGCGATCGAAAACTTCCAGCGGGAACTGGCGCTTCCTGAATCGCACCCGCGCTGCCGTTACTATCTCGCACTGGCCCTACAATCGTCAGGCCGCGTAGATGATGCTATCTCGGAACTGAACCGCGCTCTGGCCGACAATCCGACTGATGCCGACGCGCTCTATCAACTCGCCCGGCTACATAAGAATGCCTCCCTGCAAGCCATCGAGCGGTTGAGGGCTATAGACCCGGACTCGTTCCAGTTACACACTCTGATGGGCGAATTCTACGCCGAGGAAAAACGCTATCCGGAGGCTATCGAAGAATACCGGTCTGCACTCAAGAGAAACCCACGTGCTGCGGGCATTCACTTTTTGATTGGTGTCGCGTATTGGGTTCTACATGTGCGTGATAAAGCCGAGCTGGAGTTCAAGGACGCGCTGGAAGAGAATCCTGAAGACCCTATGACCAATTTGTACCTCGGTGACACTGCCGTGCAGGACCAGCGCTTTGATGAAGCCCTTAAGTATTTGCAGGTTGCAGAAAAAGCACATCTGGATATTCCGCAGATGCACACTCTCCTGGGCACGTGCTATCAGGCACGCCATGACTCTGAAAGTGCAAAGCGCGAATTAAGGGCTGCCATAAAGGGAGATCCCACCGCGGCCGCTCCGCACTATCTGCTTGCGCAGGTATACCGCGATCTACACGATGTCGACGCGAGCGCCCGCGAACTTAGTGAGTTTGATCATCTTTCGAAAGCGGCCGCCGACAAGGCTCAGGACTCACGCGGGGGCATGGCCCCAGAGTCGAAGTAGGTCACTTGATTGGCAGACTGGCGCGAGTTCGCGGCACCGTTGCCCACGCGGGTTCGCTGTTGCTATGGCTGGGCTTTCTTAATACGCCGACAGCTTTATCCCAAAACTCACACTCATCTGCAGTGGTCCAGCCGAAGTTCTCCGACGTAACTTCAGCCGTGGGCGTACATTTTCAGCATGTCGCCTCACACACGTCGAAGAAATACCTGATTGAGACCATGGGTTCCGGAGTGGCGCTGTTCGATTTCGACAACGACGGACGATTGGATATTTTTGCTATCAACGGAGCTCCATTAACCGACCCCACGCCGAAAGGTACGATCCCACAGAAGACGGGGCCGGAGCATTGGAATCGACTCTTTCACCAAAAGCCAGATGGCACCTTCGAGGACGTAACAGTGAAAGCGGGCCTACAAGGCGTGGGCTACGGAATGGGCGTTGCCGTCGGCGATTACGACAATGATGGGACACTCCACAGGCGGGAGTAGGAGGCAGTAGATGGTCGACGAGCGCAGCATGGGTCGATCTGGACAATGACGGCCTGTTGGACCTCGTCGTACTCCGATATATGCAGTGGGATTTTGACGACATCTGGTGCGGCGAGCGCAAGGAAGGACTTCGCGCTTACTGCACGCCGGATGCATTTCGGCCGATCAGTCCTCTCGTGTATCACAATGACGGCAATGGTCACTTTACAGAAGCGTCGCAGAAACTCGGCTTCTCGAAGCAGGGCAAGGGACTAGGGATCGCACTTGCAGACTACGACCGGGATGGGCATATCGATCTTTTCTTTGCCAACGATTCGATGCCGGAGTTTTTGTATCACAACACTGGTCATGGAACTTTTGAGGAGGTTGGACTGCCATCGGGGGTAGCGGTTGATGGGGAAGGCCGCTCCTATGCCGGAATGGGAGTCGAATTCACAGATTACAACAATGACGGACTTCCGGATGTGGTCATAACCGACCTGGCCAATCAGATGTATGCGCTGTACCGTAACAATGGTGACGGCACATTTGCCTATGAAAGCTATCCGTCGGGCCTCGCACGGATGAGCCTTACCCACTCCGGTTGGGGCGTGCGATATCGTCGCGCAAGGGCACGATTTGGATACCATTGAGCTGACATTTCCAAACCTCCACTACCGCGAACCCATGCTCCTGGCTAGAAACATGGGTAAAACTTTCGTAGATGTCTCAGCGGAAGCGGGGGCAGTGTTTCAGCAGCCTTGGGTCGCTCGTGGTCTGGCGACCGGAGACCTGGATAACGACGGAAGAGTAGACGCAGTCGTTACCACAAACGATGGTCCGATACACGTGCTGCACAATGACACAACAACAGCGAACCATTGGTTAACGCTGAGGCTCGTAGGCCATAAGAGCAATCGCGATGCGATCGGAGCCGTGGTTAAACTGAGCAGCGAACATGGCACGCAGTTTGCTGTCGTGACAACCGCAGGCAGTTATTTATCCTCCAGCGATAAACGACTTCATTTCGGCTTAGGGCAGGACGTCGCGGCAAAGTCGATTGAGGTTCAGTGGCCGAGTGGTATCCGTCAGACGATCCAGAACGTGCGCGGCGATCAGATTCTTAACGTGGATGAGCCTTCCGCGCCAAGTGCCAAATAAAGACGGCATTAATGGGCGGTCGCGGAGGGCCTCGCACTTTCAGTCAATCGCATCTAGCGGAAGATCGTTATAGCGCTCGATCAGCCCGCTGGGCCAGCGGACTTCAACGGAGTCTACCTTGGTCGCCGAGCCAAGGCCGAAGTGCACCCGAGTATCATTCTGTGAGACGTAGCTTGAACCGCTTCGTACTTCGTCGATCATTTTTCGCTTGCCAGCAATAACTGTGATCTTTGCTCCAATTCCGTCACGGTTAGAACGTGTTCCCAAGGCCTTGAAAGCGATCCAGTGATTAAGAGATCGAACCGAATTCACCAACAAGCTGGGTTCGGCGTTCATGTTATTGATCAGCACGGAAACCCGGCCATCATTCCACAGATCGCCCACGGCCAGGCCACGGGCAGCCGTGGCGGCACTGATACCGGGTCCAGCGCTTCCGGACACGTCGGTGAACGTCCCATTGCCATTGTTGTGGTAGAGAATTCGCGGCTCCTTGAATTCGCTGCCGAGGTGAAATTTTTCCACTTCTGGGTAAACATGGCCATTTGCCAGGATCAAATCTGGGCAACCATCGTTGTCAAAATCAAAGAACATGGTGCCCCAACCGAGATACTGGGTGTGGGAGCCTAGACCGGCAGCAAATGTCACATCTGTAAAGACCCCTCCGCCGTCGTTGCGGTACAAGGTTGGAGTGTCATCAGAAATTCCCATGCCGGCCTGTTCCCGGCCATCCTCATTGAACGCAACACCGGCTGATACTGCAACATCTGTGAACGTGCCGTCGTGGTTGTTCCGGTAAAGAATGCTGGGCGCACTGTCGCATGCGATGTAGATATCTGGCCAGCCATCATCATCAAAGTCGAGCGTAGCAACACCCAGGCCGTATTGCCCTTCGGTTCGGTCAATATGGGCCTTGGCAGTCACATCTTCGAAAGAACCGTCTCCGCGATTTCTATACAGAATGTTCTTTGCGCCACGCAGTCCCCGGGGTCCGCACATTACGGGCACGCCTTTCCATATACAAGATGACCTTTCCCCAGGTTTCGCAGCTGTCGCCTGATCGAAATCCACGTAGTTCGCAATCACCAAGTCGAGATGACCGTCGCGGTCGTAATCAACGAAAGCACACCCTGTACCCCAGAATCTTCCGGAACCCGCAACACCAGCTTTCTGCGCTACTTCCTCAAAGACTCCATTTTGGCTGTGGTAAAGCCGATTCTTGCCGTAGTAGGTGATGTAAAGATCTTCCCAACCATCATTGTCATAATCGCCCACGCACACGCCTTGCCCCCACCCCACGGCCGTGGCAAGGCCAGCCTTGATGGTGACATCCGTGAACGTCCCATCGTGGTTATTGCGATACAAATGGCCGCTCGGGCCATTGCTGCCGCTTGCTAGCTCCAAGGTGGTTCCGTTCACAAAGAAAATGTCCGGCCAGCCGTCATTGTCGTAATCAAAAATGGCTACACCGGTTCCGGTGGTTTCGATGATGTATGTCTTGGTGTTCAACCCCCCGAAAAGGTTGGTCATTGTCAGGCCCGCTTTCGAGGCGATGTCCTCGAACTGGGCGAGGGACGGAGAATCCTTTGGGGCAGAGGGCTTGTTGTCCGTCTGTGCAGTCGCAATACCTGAGCAAATCAAAGCGAAGGCCAGAGCAAACGACACTCGTTGCGCAGACCAACCGTTTGAAAGAAGGAACCCGGCAACTCTATTCATGAGCACGGGAAAGATGTA
>QIAI01000036.1 GCA_003224995.1 Acidobacteriota bacterium | reverse complement strand
TTCGCATGGTTTCATTGGGGGCGGCAATGGATGATATACAGGCTCACCCAGTGTTCGGGTCCGGCACGGATAGTTTTCAGCTGACTTTTAACTGGAAGGACTACATAGGGCCCAGCGAGATGGACGATTATGCCGGGTGGATCAGCAATACGCCCGTTCGGGTCATTCACGATACTGGGATTGTCGGACTTGGAATCTTTCTTGCCTTTCTGATCGTGCTTGGAGTCCAGACAATACGGGCCATTCGCCGCGCCGCCGGTTATCCTCGAGTTGTGATCATTGCGCTCGCGGTCGGACTGGTTGTATACACAATTACTTTTCAAACAACGGAAGCGACATTGCTTGCATTTCCATGGGTCCACATAGGCTTGCTAGCTGCTGCTGTTAACATGATCCTATGCCGCCACGACTTGGCGCTCCGCGGTTCCGCGATTTAAGCCAATTATCATTGATGAAGCCACTCCGAATTGGAATCGATGTTCATAGCATTGGCAGTCAAAATGGCGGCAACGAGACCTACTATCATGAGCTGGTTCGCGCGCTCACCCAGGCGCCCCGGGAGCATCACTTCATTCTCTACTATACAAAGCGCGGGGCTCTTAACAGTCTGGGTGAGCAAGATAGTTTCAGTCTCAAGCGGCTATGGCCGGCACATCGTTTGTTGCGCATTCCTCTAACCCTCCCGTGGCTTGCACAACACGATCGGTTGGATATATTTCACGCTCAATACATAGTACCCCCTCTGCTAAATTGTAAAACTGTGACCACGATTCCTGACATAGCGTACGAACATTTTCCACAGTTTTTTCCCGTGCAGCAAAGAGCGTGGCTCAGAACCCTGGTTCCGAGGTCCGCCAGAAGGGCAGACCACATCATCACCGTTTCGGAGCATTCCAAGCGGGACCTTATCGGGACCTATGGCATAGAGGAACATAAAATTACCGTGACTTATGAAGGGGCGGGAGCGGCATTTCGTCCCATCGACAGGCAAAAGGCCAAAGATAGGCTCGCACATGAGTACCAAATTAACGACGATTTCATTCTGTATGTCGGCCGCCTGCAAGCGCGCAAAAACATTGGCCGCCTCGTAGGCGCGTACAGCCAGATTCGCAAATCCGGCTATCGGCACAAGCTTGTTGTTGTAGGCAAGGCGGGTTCTCTTTTTCAGCCAGTACTGTCAAAGATCCGCGAACTACGGTTGGAAAGCGAAATCCTGTTCCGCGGCTATGTCCCTGACGAAGACTTGCCTTGCTTTTATAGCGGCGCTGACGTTTTTGCGTACCCATCATTCTATGAGGGATTTGGATTGCCTGTCTTGGAATCGATGGCGTGCGGAACTCCGGTCGTGACCTCGCAAGGTTCGTCCCTGGACGAAATCGCTGGAAACGCAGCTCTGTTTATCGATCCGCTGGACGAGCTGTCCATCGCGAATGCTTTGAAGCGGCTGCTCGGTGACCCGCAATTGGCGAAGCGCCTCGCACAAGATGGATTACGGAGGAGCCGTGAGTTCAGTTTTAGAAACGCAGCCCGGCAGACCATCGATGTTTACGAGCGGCTTATGCAGGAGAAGAGGCCAATAATGGCCTAGAAAAACTGAGCTTAACATCCCTTCGGAGCCGCTACCCTGTTCCGGGAGCACGGGATGAAGGAATTTTGTGGTTTAATCCGTTCTGTATAAGAATGCCGGACGACACCAGGTCGCAGATACAGCCTAGAAAGCTCTTTGAGTGCTGTCCCTGTTTGGCAACACGGGGCGAGGAGAACAAGTAGTAAACTGGAGAGTGAATGCGTATCGCGATGGTTGGAATTAAAGCGCTCCCGCCTCGATACGGGGGTTTTGAAACTGCTGTCGATGAAATATCGCGCCGCCTTGTGAAGTTGGGGCACGAGGTCATTGTGTATAACCGCACCGGATTGAGTTCATACGGTGGGAAAGACTATCATGGCGTGACACTCGTTACGCTGTCGACCATTAATAGTAAGAATCTCAGTGCGATTGTTCATGCATTTGTTTGCAGCCTTCACCTCATGTTTCATCGAGTCGACGTCGTGCACTATTTCACCACCGGCACGACGTTGTTTGCGCCACTAGCAAAACTCGCTGGGATGACAGTGGTTTGCTCAGTGGATGGCACGGACTGGCAGCGTGGCAAATGGGGGTGGTTCGCCCGTTGGTATCTGCGCCTATCGGAGAAACTGGCAACTTGGTTTTGTGATGGGTTGATTGCCGATTCTCCGGAAGTCGTCCGCTATTATCGTCGCAATTTTAAAGTGGAATCTTTTCTTTCAACATACGGCATGAGGGAAAGCGCTTCACAGGGCAGCGAGGCGCTTAGCCGCTTTGGTCTCCGTGAACGCGAATACGTCCTGTTCGTTGGTCGACTAGTTCCTGAGAACAACGTGCACCATCTTATCAGCGCGTTCGAGGGCACCAAGAGCGACAAAAAGCTGGTGATTGTAGGCGATGATCCGTGGGGAAAGCGTTATGTTCGTTCCCTCAGATCGACCCGTGACCCACGGATCATTTTTACCGGCGGTGTTTATGGCGAGGGATACGAACAATTGCAGAAGCATGCTTATTTGTTTGTACTACCAGATGAGGTGGGTGGAACACATCCGGCTCTTGTTGAGGCCATGGGCTTTGGAAATTGCGTTCTGGTCAACGACACCGAATCCAACCTCGAAGCGATCGGGGACGCGGGGTTCAAGTATCGAGGTGAACAGGGTGCTCAGGATTTACGGCGGCAGCTGCAAATGCTGTTGGACAGCCCCACTCTCGTCGAGGATTATCGACAGAAGGCTTTGAACTATGCTTTCGCCAAGTATAGCTGGGACACTGTGGTCCGCCAGCATGAGGAAGCTTATGGCCGACTGCTAGGAGTTTCGGAGTTTGCCGATACCGCTTCTACGTCGGCGGACTAGGACGTAGGCCACCAACAATCTCCGAGAGCACCACTTTGTATGAAAATCGCGTTGATCATTCATGAGCTACTAATTGAGGGGGGCGGCGAAAGGCAGTGTGTCTGTTTGGCGCATGCGCTGGCGGAGAATGGTCACGATGTTAGGATCTGGACCTCGGCCTACGATCCTGACAACTGCTTCCCGGAGATTTGCCGCGACCTTAGGGTAGAGCAGGTGCAGCGAGGCAGGTGGCCGTGGCTCAGGTGGCCATGGTTTGTCAGAGGATATTTGGACATGGTCCATTTGACCGACGCAATAAAAGAGGGAAGTCAGGTGTGGAGTCCGCAGCATTGGCCCGCTCAATGGGGTGCCGTCTGGCTCAAACGCAAATTGGGAGGCGCAGTCGTATGGAATTGTAATGACGTCCCTAACTTCTACCTAAAATCCCGTCAAACGCGGTCGCCGCTCTTAAAGGCTTTATACCGAATTTATTATCTTCTGGATCGAGTGCAGAATCGAAGAGTGGACATGACCTTACTGGTTTCAGAATGGGCGGAGCGTGAACATAGAGCTATTTATCCTGGTCCCACACGCGTCGTCCACCCCGGTATAGATCCCACACAATTTAGGCCGGGGGGCGACCGCATCAGGGTGCGTCGCAGATTTGCGTGCTCGGATGATGAATTTCTCTTGATTTGGTTGGGTATTTTCATGCCTCACCGGCGACTCGAAGACGGAATTGAGGCGGTGAGCCGTTTGGCTTCACGAGGCATAAGGGTACGGCTTGTTTTAGCTGGATCCGATCGCAGCTTCCCGCAATATGTTGACTCATTAAAGGCATTGACCCACAAGAGGGGATTACAGCAGCAAATTATTTTTGCGGATAAGGTAGCGGACGAAGAGATTCGAGATTTCTACTCCGCGTGTGACGCTTTTCTCTTTCCCAACGATCGGCAAACGTGGGGATTAGCGGTACTGGAGGCGATGGCGTGCGGGTGCCCGGTCCTGGTATCGCGAGGAGCTGGCGTACACGAAGTACTCACCGATCAGGTGAATGCCCTCTTGTTTCCTCCGAGAGATCCGGTAGAGCTGGCCAACAAGATAGAAGTGTTAGTCAAAAACCCCGTGCAGAGGCGTGAAATGGCGCAGAACGGCATGAGACTGGCGCGCGAAACCTACAATTGGTCTCACTTTGCGGAACAGATAGAAGCGGTCTTCTCCGGGATCGTCGAGTTCAATGACACACCACCCCAAATGGTATTCGCCAACAGTAGCCCTCGACCGTAACCGACGAAGCTCGAGGGGCGGCAAGGAAAATCGTGGATCTCGGGAGCGCTTCCTTGATGAACATACGCAGCATGGCTAAGCGTCTGCTGCCTGGATTCAACTCGCGCCTGGCGGTACGGCGCGTAATTAATCTACCTCGAGATACTTTTGAACGGTTGACAGGTCGTCGGGACCCACTCGTTCCTCCCCACGGGTTGTGGTTCGTGGGCGGTGAAGCAGACTACAAACGCGTAAATCAAGAGTACCTCGGGTACTTTGTCGACTTTGGCGGATTAAAGCCTGAGCATCGCGTGCTCGACGTTGGCTGCGGCGTTGGCATCATGGCTTCGTCACTTGCGAGCTTCCTCTCGCCACAGGGTTCCTACGTGGGCTTCGATATCGTGCGCGTCGGAATCGATTGGGCAGAGAAGAATATTGCCTCGCGTTTCCCGAACTTTTCGTTTGTTCATGCTGACATCTTTAATAAACATTACAACCCACGCGGGAAATTAACTTCGGCTTCATTCCGTTTTCCCTTCGAAGATGCCACTTTTGATTTTGTTTTTACAAAATCTGTATTCACCCACCTTCTGCCTGATTCGATTCAGCGGTACCTTCAAGAGATACGGCGTGTACTGAAACCGACGGGCTCCTGTCTAGCCACACTTTTTCTGATGAATTCGGAAACGACCGACCTAATTGATCGAGGGGAAAGTTCGCTGAACTTCCTCGCCTTTTTGGAAGATGCATGGGTGGTGGATAAGAAATTTCCAGAAACGGCGGTGGGAATTTCGCAATCTTCCTTCCTGCAATGGTGTAAGGATTCTGCCCTGACGCCACAAATTCCCGTCCACTACGGTTCGTGGTGCGGTCGGGAAAATTACTTGAGTTATCAGGACATCGTGTTGTTAAAGCCAACCCCTTAGCGACCGAAAGGACCTAAGGTTTTGCCACGGCTCGGTAAACTGCAACCGTTTCTTCGGCTGCCCGTTGCCAGCTGAACTGTTGTGCCCTTCGCAAGCCCTTTTCTCGAAGTTCCCCAGCGACGGAACGGTGTTCAAGCACATCTTCAATCGAGTCCGCCAAAGCTAAATGATCTTGGGTCGGAAATAAAATAGCCGCCCCTCCGGCAACCTCAGGAAGGCTTGCAGCATTACTGGCCACGACGGGTGTGCCCGAAGCCATAGCCTCCAGCACAGGCAGTCCGAATCCCTCATACAACGAGGGCATCGCGAGGAGAGCAGCGTGGGCGTACAACCCGGGGAGGTGCTGATTAGGAATGTGTCCAGTAAGCACGACATTCTCACTGAGTTCCAGTTCCTGGATAGTTTCAAAAATCTCATCCGCTCCTTTCAGCGCGAGGTCCGGTGGTCCGGCTAAAACTAGCTGGCGGTTTTTCCAGATAGGTTTGCGGCGAAGATGGGCTATTGCACGGAGCAAGACCGACGTGCAAGACATAATTTTCACGAATGCCCAGGGAACGAGCCCACTCAAAATCCAGAGCGACGCCCGGATGGAATCGTTCGTGGTCCACTCCGTTCGGAATGACGTAGAACCTGTGCCCTGGAACGTTGTACGCTGCGATGGTTTCCTGCTTCGAATGTTCCGAAACACACACAATGGCAGCGGCTGAACTCAACATCCGAGGCATGATCCCCTTCAGGTAGATCGCCCACCACTGCGAAAAATGCGAGGGGTACAGCAGATAGCTAATATCGTGGACCGTCATGACTACGGGACAAGGAGCGATCAACGGAGCGATGAAGGCCGGCGCATGTAACAGATCCGCATTCAGCCTCCGCAGAAGCCGTGGCAAGGAGGCATGAGTCCAGAGCAGATTGCCAAATGTTCCCCAGCCTCGACGGATGATTCCATTGGCTGTGGAATTCTGTTGCTTCCCCTGCAAGATCTCCATACGAAGGTCTGTTCTTTTAGCAAACTGTTCCAACAAACGCGCCGAATAGACGCCAGTTCCACCTTGGTCGCGCCCTGAAAGGCTGTTGTCCCACGCTACCTTCAATGCGCGCATCTGGTCACGTATTGCTGGCAGATTGGCATGTGTGCACGCCGAAATCGGACACAGTTTTTCGCAATCACCATAGCGCTATACAAAAGGTTCACTCCTCAAAAACCTCCTTCCTCATCATGCCCTTCCCCACAGACCATACAGTACAATACAGGATCGTCCATGCTGCTGTGCTCAAGAGTGTCTATGGCGGAATCTGAAGATCACAGGACAGGAGGAGTGACCAATGCGCGCTCTGCTTCCTTAACGGAACTAGGAGAATATTATAAGAGTTCCGAAGGCTACCGCGCGCACCTTGAAGCTAAAGGGCCAGCCTATTTTGAGCACTTTGTGCGCGTTGTCTGCGGATATAGTAACCCAAGTGATCGCATTCTGGACGTTGGCTGTGGCACGGGTGAGTCAACGCGCAACATTATGCAGCGGAATCGAAAAGTAGTGGGAACGGATCTTTCTACACTATTTCTTCGTGCAGAAAAAACCGACGGTAGTGTGCAACCCCACTACGTGACTTCCGATGCTTCGCATTTGCCTTTTGCCGACAATAGTTTCGATGTCGTCTGCGCCATGGAATTCATCGAACATGTTTGGCCCGTCGAGGCAGTGCTCACTGAGATGTACCGAGTGGCACGGCCTTCCGGACGAATTGTGATCATGAGTCCGAATCTTCTGTCGCCTCTTTGGCCAATCCGGGACCTCGTCGCGATGGTTTTTCAGCGTCGGTTCCGCCCGCCGTTTTACAATTCGTATCGCGAGGCCGCGATGTTTTTTCGACAAGCGTGTCGATTGAGCCTCCAAAAAATGCTCTCGCATGAGCCGCAATTTGTACCTCGTGAGCCTAATTTAGCTTGTGCAGACAGCGGTGGTGATTTTGACTCGGTCTATGCCAGCCATGCTCGAGATCTCATGCTGTTTTTCGAGAAGGCGGGATGTGAAGTCGACTTCGCGGCTGTTCAGAGTACCTCTTTCCGATCCTGGGTGCGCAGATCGATAGCCAGAGGGTTTGGTTCGCTGTGGACCTCTTTCGTTATAGAGGCGAGCAAAGTGAAGCGACCTTTGAAATCACTTTGATCCTGGGGCGGATGTTGAGGTATCGATGGTCCACTCTGACGCGGACTGTGTCCTTGAACGTTATAAGCGACGAGCGGAACGAGGTTCTTTCTTCCGAGCGATGAACAACATGGCGTCGTAGACATTCATTCTGAACATCTTGAGATAAGCAAGGCAGCAATAATAATACGCATCGGCCTTTAGTTTGGAAGTACCCGTCGCGACATAGTAGGGGTCAAGAGTCTCCTTGACGATCGAGAACCCGGTTGACTGCAGAAGCCGGCGCAAAACGCTGGAAGTGAAATGGGACAAGTGGACCTCGGGGCTATCGGAATCCAACTTGATGAGCGGAAGTCCGAACCTCCCGACCCTTTCCTGCTTTTTCAATCCAGCTCTCACCAGCAGCTTCCTCAGGAAAGATCGCATGGAAGTAACTTCATTCGGAACAGCGATTACCAAAATGCCTTCGGGCGAAAGTAACGAATGGCATTTTCTCAACAGCGATTTCGGGTCAGGAACATGCTCTAGGACATGGAACAGGGTGATATTTGCAAATGTCCTGGGCAGGTGGATGTCTTCAATAGTGCCCTGAAAAAGGTTGAGGCTGTATTGTTCCTTTGCGATCTGGATAGCAGTACTTGAAACTTCCGTCCCATGGACTTCGCTGTACGAATCACGCGCCAACGCGAGGAATTGACCGATGCCGGCACCCACATCGAGCAGTGATCCCGGGTTTTTGGTGGGTCGGAGCACGTCCAGCCTGCGTTTCCACAGACGTTGCCTCGGTTCCAGTTCAGCGAGCCAGGAATCATACTGACCGGGACGGGAATAGAATCCTATAAGCTCTTCCAGAGTGGGTCTGGGGCTGTCAAAAATGTATCCACAGGCGCAGCACTGAGTAATGTTGCAATCGGGATCGACCACGGAAAGCGCGTTGCCGTCGCAAACATTGCATCGTTGAAGAACTTCAGTGTTCATTATTCTTGACATAGACCGGGCTGTCGGACACAGTATTCTCATGATAACGGATTTTTGTACTGTTGGCCTTGACTTCCCACCACTCTAGCCACGACGCTTTGTTGTTCGAGATCTCATTCCCGCTCAAACATCAATTGAGAATTTCCATTAGGATGGTACATCCGACGGGCACACATCAGGAGGGATGTACTTGGCCGAGTCGATTTTAAGACATGGAACAGGATCGCAAGGACGGCGAGGGCGCACTATCGGTCTGGTCAGCATTCTCACGGTGTTTGTTGCGGGGGTTGGTTATTTACGCGAAGCAGCTTTGGCGGCGCGGTTCGGATTATCCAGCAGTATGGATGCGTATTTCGGGGCCCTTTTCATCCCCATCATGCTCTCTACGATGCTGATTGCTGGCACTCTATCGCCCGTGTTCATCCCGATCCTTCTCGAGGATGAAAAGACGGGAGACTTCGGCAAACTTTCCGAAACATTCAGTATCGTCACGAATTTTGTCCTTTTGTTTCTTTGTGGGATTGTATCGTGCGCCCTGCTGACGGCCCATCAATGGGTCTCACTGCTTTTTCCCGGGTTTAATCCTGAAACCGCCAGTGCAACACAGCAGTTGGTCATCATTATCTTCCCGTCCATCATTTTTGTTGCCATGGCGGGTATCCTCACGGCTACCCTGAACGGATTCCACAAATTTGCCTTGGCGTCGTTTGCACCGGCGCTGTCCAGTATCGCAGTCATACTGGCGGTGGTCCTTGCCCGTGGAGGAAAAGCCCTGTATTTCGTCGGGGTTGCGACGGCGGTTGGTTTTCTCCTTCAATTCTTACTTTTGATTCCGGCAACTGCCGCACTTGGAATACGGTACAAGATGACCTTGAGCCTCCATCATCCTGCCGTTCGTAAGCTTTGTCGTCTGGGTGGCCCGCTTCTGGCTTATCTCGTCACCGCAAATGCTTCGTCTCTGGTGGAGCGCAATCTAGCATCTCAACTGTCAGCGGGAGCCGTATCAACCTTGACTTATGCAATTCGGCTGTTTACGGTCCCATCGAACTTCTTAGCTGCGCCTTTAGGAATTGTGATGTATCCCCAGTTCGCACGAGAAGCTCTGCGCGAACGACATGGAGACCTAGCCCTTCAAGTCTCGAGGATCTTTCGAGTAGCTTTATTCGTTTTTGTGCCAATTACAGTCTGGACGATAACGAACTCGTTGCCCATTACCCGGCTTCTTTATGAACGTGGGCATTTTCAACTGGAGAACTCACTCATCACGTCGCAAGTCTTGAGGCTGTACAGCATAGGAATTCTTCCATTGGCCGTCGGTGGAATTTTGCTTCGATGTTTTTATGCCGTTCAAGACACGGTTACGGCTCTCAAAGCAGAGGCGATAGACCTGGTGTTTTACCTGATCGCAGCTCCGTTCATGAGCCATCACTTCGGCGTCTTAGGCTTGGCCTTTACTCGTGGCATCTCCTTTTATCTGGTTTGCGGCATTCTGGTCTTCGTGCTATGGCGACACAAGCGGTTGCTGAAATTCGATACGGATCTTGCGAGATTTGTCGCCTCGACGATCTTAGCATCGGTCGTAATGGGTGGAGTTAGCCGGATCGCATGGAATTTTCTGCAGTCCCTTTTCGACGCAGGCGGAACTTTCGTTCGATCAGGAGTTGTAGGAGTTTTGTTATTGATCAGCGCCAGCGTATTTGTCGGCATCGCAAGGCTTCTGAACCTTAGTGAGGTGGAAAGCATCCTCAGGACGGTACTAACAATCGCCAGCAGCAATCGTGGTCGCAATCCCGATGTAGCGCCCGTTTCTGTGGGAGAATAGAAGGCTTCCAAAGAATGCCTTTAACTGGTTTACAAGTCGACTTAGTGTGGAACAAAGGCGTTGCCGCACTATGCGACCGAAGAATCCCCGATGAGTTCGCTGACGGGCAGAACTATTCGCCGATCTCGAGCTATGCGGGAGCTTTGATATCGTCCAAAATTCCGGACAATCTGATTCCTGAGCCGTCAGCATTCCATGATCTCGCCAATGGCGAAATCGTGTGGGTGAGGCTGTCTTGGCTGAGATCCTTCATTCGGCAGGTGCTGCCTTGGGTGAAAAACCAGTTCATTTTGGTCACTGCAGACTCAGATACGTGCGTGCCTTCGGAGTTGAAGGGCGAGGCTCGTGCCATATTGAACTGCCCAAACGTATTGCATTGGTACACGCAAAATTATGACGGCAGCTTGGCATCAGCAAAGATATCACCGGTTCCAATCGGCATTGATTTTCACAGTCTTAGTGAGGGTTTCATCTGGAAAGAGAACGCTTCTACTCCGACGCAACAGGAACAAGCGCTCAGGTCGATTCGGCTGAAGTTAGCCCCGCCGGAAAAGCGTATCCCGGACGTTTATCTGGATTTCGCCTGGAGACGAGGATGGGGTATTCGTGACTATCGTAGATTTCACCCTCTCAAAGGAACCAGCCTGCGCGATAGTAGGCGGACCGTCGCCGCAAAACTTCGCAAAAAAGAAAGGGTTTTTTGTCAATCGGGACCGCTCGCCAGAAACGAGATGTGGCGCCGCCGCGGAGAATACGCTTTTGTACTGAGTCCACATGGCACGGGTTTAGATTGTCATCGAACCTGGGAGGCTTTGGCCTTGGGGCATATTGTTCTGGTGCCTTCGTCTTCCCTGGACAGTCTGTTCGATGGTCTACCAGTGATTCCGCTCAAAAACTGGAGTGACATCACACCTGAGAGCTTGGATAAGTGGCTATCGTTGTACCCGCATGGTGCGTCCGACGATGAGAGGCTTACGAGCAGGTATTGGATAAATCGAATGAGATCACTCCTTGCCAATTGAGCCAGCTCCGAGAACCGCCGATTGGACAGCGTGGTTTATGCCTCAATGTTCTGGTTTCAGCCTCCGCATATACTGGAATTCATGCAGCCGAACTCGTTAATGTGGAAAATATTGGAGTTCTACGGAACTCGAATCAAACATCCTGGACAATCGCGGCTTCATTATTATTTGCGTTCCGCGTTCCAGGTTCATGGCGATTGCAATCTAGAAGTAGAACGCCAAGGACTATGGTGGTGCCTGAATCCATCCGATTTCGTTCAAACTCATCTTTACTGGACCGGGGAGTACGAAATATGGGATGCGCGGCGGTTTTGCGCTTGGGTTCGACCAGATACCGTGCTTTTGGATATCGGAGCAAATTTCGGGTACTACTCAATTAGCATGGCTTCGGCAATGCACGGTAAGGGTCACGTTTTTGCCTTTGAACCGTGCGCCACGACGTTGTCGCGTCTCCGAACCAACATCGCACTGAATCATCTGGAGTCGATAATCACCCCCATCCCGTACGGACTTTCTGACAAAGCAGGATCTGGGTTTCTGGAAAGAGATAGCAGCAACTCGGGAGCGGCCACAATCTCGCCCAAGGGTACGGGCGAGGCGATCGGACTGGAAACGTTGGATCACTTCTGTGACATGCATGAATTGAGCCGTGTGGATATGATAAAGATCGATGTTGAGGGCAACGAACTGCGGGTGCTGCCACTGATGATGATTGAGTTTAATTCGTCCGCATTAGAGAAGGCTGGCTCATCCGTAGCACAGTTGAGTGAGACACTGCGCGGGTTAAATTATCAATTGTTGACGGCCATGCGCCACAATCTGATTCCCTTTGAACCCAGCCGACAAGGACCCACTGTGGTGAATGTATTTTGTCTTCCAACGAATCATTTGCAGGTCCCAAGCAAAGACTCAATCCCGAACTTTTGACGAATTCGCCAGTCACATCACGGTAAGCGTCAATGTGATCGAATGTCGAATGTTTCCCGAAAGACCAGTCACGATTAACGCATAGGTTCCTCCGGGAGTGCCGTGTGGTGGAGACGGGGGCACGGTGTTGGCGACGGCGCCACATCCGAGCGAAGGAATAATGAAGGCGAGCAACGCAGCAAGCAGTATGGCGTTCTTCCTGGATCGTTGATGCGCTGGTCGGCGAATGCTGAAGGGGATGAGTATCAGCATGCCAACAAGGGCACCGGTCGATTGAAAGAGAGCCAGCGACCAAGGTTTTGCTGCTGCTTTTGAAACCGAGGCCCGTGCTGTAGTTGTAACCGCGATCGACGTGGGCATGGCTGACAATCCGCTTATTAGCACTGGGTTAGGAGACACTTCACAATTCGATCCCTCAGGTGGGCCCACGCACGAGAACTGCACTGGACCAGAGAAATTCCCGATGGGGGTGGCGCTCAAATTGTAGATTGCTGTGCCTCCAGCAGACACAGTTACGGAGGTCGTAACGGCCGATAGGCTGAAGTCCCTGGAGTTGTTGGGCAACGAAGCCCCCTCCCATTGTGATACCGGCCACCACTGTCCCAAGGCCCCCGAGAGGTCATTGCGAATGAAAGTGATTGTGCCGTTGACCGTCACCGTCGTCGCTCCCGGCAAGGCGATGTTTCCACCGGTGGCGAAGGTAATGCTTCCGCCGATTGCTGCCAAGGTGACGGTTTCGCCGGGACCAAGTGTACTTTGAATGGTGTTAATGGACGTCCCAGCTGGGCCTGGATTGATTCCAATCGTATGAGCCCCGCCAATGTTGATTGTACTTGCGGCTGAGATCTGAGTGGTAATTCCGGACGTGGGTGGAAC
>QIAI01000035.1 GCA_003224995.1 Acidobacteriota bacterium | reverse complement strand
CGGGATGCCGCGGCCGGTGCCGCCGGAACCAGCTTTTGAAAGTCTGCGGGGCAAACGCCGGAATACTTCGCTCCCTCGGAATTCCAGTCATGAGCTTCGCAATATCGCGCAGGAACGGAAGCTGGGTCGTCAGATTGACTAGGCCGGGAGCGTTCGAGGCGAGACGTGCCCAAAAATCTATGTTCCCGAAGGCATAGTGATTGAGTGGGCGTATGCGGCCTTCGTGATAATGAGAGAGAAACTCCGCTTTATAGGTGGCCACATCGACCGAAACAGGACAGTCGCTCCGGCATCCTTTACACGACAGGCACAGATCCAGCGATTCTTTGACCTCTTCGCTCTTCCAGCCGTCGCGGATCACCTCCCCCTTGGCCATCTCCCAGAGCAAATGTGCTCGGCCGCGGGTCGAGTGTTCCTCCTCGCGGGTCACCCGAAAGCTGGGACACATCACGCCGCCTTCGTAATGGCGGCACTTTCCGACTCCCACGCAGCGCAGGCTGGCATGGGCCAGGCTGCCGTGATCGTTGGGAAACTTGAAATGGGTCGGCGGGTCCCACGGGTCATAGTTCGCGCCCAGGCGAAGATTCTCGTCCATGCGGTAAGGCTCGACGACTTTGCCGGGATTCATCTTCCAGTCCGGATCCCAGGCAGACTTAAATTCGTTGAATGCCTGGATGAGCTCGGGACCGAACATCTTGGGATACAGCTCGGCGCGAGCTTGCCCATCACCGTGCTCCCCTGAGAGGGAACCTCCGTAGCTCACCACCAGGTCCGCCGCTTGTTCCATAAATCTCCGGAATTGGGCGATGCCTTCCTCGGTCTCATGGTCGAAATTCAGCCGGGTGTGAATGCAGGCGTGGCCAAAATGGCCATACAGCGTCCCGTGATATCCAAAGCGCGCCATCAACTGCTTGAGATCGCGTAAATACTGACCCAGCTTTTCCGGTGCAACCGCAGAGTCTTCCCACCCTTCCCAACTCAGAGGTTCGCCGGGCACATGCGAGATCACGCCGAGACTCGACTCCCGTACCGTCCAGACGTGCTTGGCCTCGGCCGTCGTGCACAGACGCACGTGGGGCACAACCGCCGACCGACTCAGCGCCTCGACCAGGCCGCGAGCCTGGGCTTCGACCTCCTCCTGAGTCTTTGCCCCGAATTCGACCAGCAGCCAACCTCCACCCGGAGGAAGCAGCGCCAATCCTTCGGAGTTGATGCCGCGCCGCCGCGTGTATTCGGTCAACAGGTCGTCAATGCCCTCAAGCCCAATCGGCTTGTGCGTCATGATCTCGGGTACATGATCGGCAGCCTGGAAAATGTCGGGATATGCCACGACCACCAGCACGCGTTCGGGCGGACTCTCCACCAGCCGGCAGGTCGCCTCAAGCACCGTGACGCATGTGCCCTCCGAGCCCACCAACGCGCGCGCCACATGGAAACCATTTTCCGGAAGCAGGAAATTGAGGTTGTAACCGGAGACGCGGCGTGGGATATCCGGATAACGGCTGCGAATCAGGTCGCCATAAGTGCCAGCTATGGTCTTCAGCTTGGCGTAGATTTCGCCGCGCCGCCCGCCTTCGCGAATAATCAGCTCGAGTTCTTCGGGACTGGTAGCACCCACCTGCATGCGCAGCCCGTCATACGTAAGGATCTCAAGTGCCTCGATGTTCTCATCCGTCTTGCCTGCCATCACCGAATGCACCCCGCATGAGTTGTTCCCGATCATGCCGCCCAGAGTGCAGCGATCATGGGTTGCGGGATCAGGACCGAAGGTGAGGTGATGTTGCTCAGCCGCATTGCGCAGGTGATCGAGAATCACGCCGGGCTGGACGCGGGCGATTCTGCGAGCCGGATCAATCTCCAGAATTTTCGCCAGGTACTTCGAAAAGTCCATCACAACCGCGGTATTGCAGCACTGCCCCGCGAGCGATGTCCCTCCGCCGCGAGACAAAAGCGGCGCGCCATGTTCGCGGCAGGTCGCGATGGTGGTTACTACGTCCTCATAGTTTCGGGGAATAACCACGCCAATCGGCACCTGGCGATAGCTGGAGCCGTCCGTCGCATACAGGGCACGGCTGGAAGTATCAAAACGAACTTCCCCGGCGATGCGCGCCCGCAGCGCCAATTCCAGGGCCGACGAATATACCTGGGCAGATTTCGAAGCACTCGCCCGTTCTGCGAAATTGTTCGCCTGCTCGGCGGAAAGGATCGGAAGCGGATCAGACGATGGCATTCCCCATCATCTTCATGGAAACCGACGGCGGGTGCAAGAGCAAGCCGCAAACGACGCGGATACCCGCACACTCTGCCATGCAGCTTTAAATCCTGAGAATTTATCTGCGTCCTTCTGCGTAAATCAGCGGCCGCGCTCCTACCAAAGACGGGTAGCGTAATCGGCCATGCTTAATGCCAGCAGGATCGCCAGCCAGCAGAGCGCCGAGATGATCACTACCCTGGTTAATTTTTCATGGGTGTACTTCACATGCATGAAGAACAAAACCACTAAGGTCGCCTTAATGGTCGCGATGCTGAGGGCCACCACCGCGTTAAAGGGCCCCAGAGGTATTTTCGCGACCACCACGGTGAGCACCGTCCCGATGAGCAGCGTGATCCAGATTCCGATGTACAGCTTTAGCGAAGAAACATGTTCAGACATAACGTCTCACTGACTACGATCGATCAGGTACAGCAACGGAAAAAGATAAATCCAGATGATATCGACAAAGTGCCAGTACAGTCCGGCCGTTTCCACCGGCGTGTAATAGTTCGGGTGGTAGCGGCCACGCATGGCGTGCAGCGTGATGAACGCGAACAATCCCACTCCAATGATCATGTGCAAAGCGTGCAGCCCGGTCATGATGAAATACAGCGAGAAGAAGATCTGGGCGTGCTGCTGATTGATCGGAATATTGACATGTCCGGGAACATGCCCTGGGAAATAAAAGCTCGGGCCGGGGACGTGGTGCTCGACAAACTTATCGTGATACTCCACCCCTTTAATTCCTAAGAACACCAAACCCAGCAGCATGGTCAGAATCAGACACACCACAATCATCTTCTGCTTGCCCAATTGCGCCGCCCGCACCGCCAGTGCGACGGTCAAGCTGGAGCAGATCAGCACCGCCGTATTGGTCCCGCCCAGAGTGACGTTCATGCTCTGGCTGCCCGCCCCGAAATCTCCAAAATACCAGTAGCGGTACACCAGGTAGGCGAAGAACATGCCGCCGAAAAACATGATTTCCGTCGCGAGGAACACCCACATTCCCAGGTTGGCGGCGTTCTTCTGTTGCTCCTCGGTCGCGAAGTGATGCAGGAGGGCCGGGTTCTCGTGGGCTACGCCCTCAACCGTAGCCGGCGGGCTAGTGTGCAACGGGAACCTCCTCCGCGCGTTTGTCGAGTTCGTCGTAGTTGTAGGCTTCCCAGGTCACGACTGGCTGCTCTTCAAAGTTGTACGTGCTGGGCGGAGACGGAATCTTCCACTCCAGTCCAGCGGCGTTCCACGGATTGTCGGGCGCGGGCTTGCCGTACCGCATCGACCACAGGAAGTACACCATGGGAAGCAGGTACCCCACCGCCAGGACGGTTGCGCCCGCCGTCGAAAGCACGTTCAGGATCTGATATTCGGGCGAGTGCGAATAATCCCAGTAGCGCCGCGGCATTCCCATGTAGCCCAGAACAAATTGCGGGAAGAAGGTCAGGTTGAAGCCCACGAACACCAGCAGGGCTGCCAGCCGTCCCCAGGCTTCGGGATACAACTTGCCGGAAATCTTCGGCCACCAGAAATGCATTCCGCCCAGGTAGGCCATCACCATGCCTCCCACCATGATGTAGTGGAAGTGCGCAACCACAAAATAGGTGTCGGTGACGTGGACATCAATACCCAGCGAAGCCAGGAACAGTCCTGTCAGGCCGCCCATGGTGAACAGGCCAATGAATCCGAACGCGTACAGCATGGGAGTCTGATAACTGATCGACCCTTTGTACATTGTAGAGGTCCAGTTAAAGACCTTGATGGCTGATGGGACTGCCACGAAGTAACTCAGAATGGAAAAAATCAGCGCCGCGTATAGCGAGATTCCCGCCACGAACATATGATGCGCCCACACCAGGAAGCCGACCACGGCAATTCCAAGCAGGGCCAATGCCATGGCTTGGTAGCCGAAAACGCGCTTACGGCTGAAACAGCACACGATTTCGCTGACGATCCCCATGCCCGGCAAAATCATGATGTAGACGGCGGGATGCGAGTAAAACCAGAACAGGTGCTGGAACAGGAGTGGGTCGCCGCCCAGCGCGGGATTGAAAATTCCCAGGTGAAATAAACGTTCCGCCACCACCAGCACCAGCGTAATTGCCAGTACCGGCGTGCCCAGTAACTGAATAATGCTGGTGGCGTAATGCGCCCACACAAACAGCGGCAGTCGGGACCATGTCATGCCGGGAGCGCGCATGCGATGCGTGGTCACCACAAAATTCAATCCCGTCAAAATAGACGAAAAGCCCGCTACAAAGATGGAGAGCCCTGCGCTGATTACGTGAGTATTAAGGAATTCCGTGCTCAACGGCGTGTAGAACGTCCAGCCAGTATCGACTCCGCCGTTGATGATGGTATAGAGCATCATCACGCCCGCGATCATGTACAGATACCAGCTCAGCAGGTTGATCCGCGGGAAGGCGAGGTCCTTCGCCCCGATCATAATCGGAATCAGAAAATTGCCCAGCACGGCCGGCACGGCCGGGATCAGGAAGAAGAACACCATGATCTGGCCATGCATGGTGAACAGCTTGTTGTAAGTGTCGGCCTGCACCAGGTCGCCAGCCGGGGTGAGCAGTTCCAGCCGGATCAGAAGCGCAAAGAAGCCGCCAATGAAGAAGAAGAACGTAATGCCCATCAGGTACAGCAGCGCGATGCGCTTGTGGTCCACCGTCAGGAGCCACGACTTGATGCCGTATTCCTTATTTAAATAAGTCTCGCGCTCGCCCGTTTCGATTACCGCGGTTGCCATTTCGTCACCTGATCTCTATTCCGTTTGCGGCCTAGCCGCCGCTATGCTCTTGCCGCCGGTCTGCCCCGAGGGCTGCTGGCCCAGAGACTTCACGTAAGCCACCAACGCGTTCAGTTGCTCATCGCTGATCTGCCCCTGGAAAGTCGGCATGATCGGCTTGAAACCGTTGACCACCTTCGCCGTCGGTTGCAGGATCGACTCGCGCAGATAGTTGTCGTCAGCGGTAACTGTGCGCCCATCTTCCAGCAAAACGGGCTTGTTATAGATCCCGGCCAGAGTTGGCCCTCGGCCCTGCGTATCGGCACGATGGCAAGTGATGCAGCCGAGTTCGCTGAATAATCTTTCACCTGTCACCGCGAGAGGCTGGTTTCCGCCTCCGCCCATCCAAGCTTCGTAGTCCTTCGGTTCCATCACCACCACCGAGCCCACCATGCCGGAGTGCTGGGTACCGCAATACTCCGCGCAATAGAGATGGTAGGTCCCTGCTTTCGTGGGATGAAACCAGGCCACCGTGTACCGGCCCGGCAGGACGTCTTGCTTGATGCGAAACGCAGGCACAAAGAAGCTGTGAATCACGTCCTGCGAGGTCATGATCATCTTCACGTCGCGCCCAATGGGGACGTGCAGTTCGTTGATCTCGCGCTGTCCCTCCATGTGCTCGAACTTCCACATCCACTGCTTCGCGACCGTGTAGACCTCGGCAGCGTTCTGGGGCGGCTTCCGTTCCTGAAAGTAAATCCAGGCGCCCCATCCGAAAAACACCATGAACACAAAAAACGGTATTACCGACCAGGTAATTTCCAGCGCGTGCGAGCCGTCGATCTGCTCGGCGTGATGGCCAGGTCGCTTGCGATACCGCACCGCAAAAAACACCACCATGATGAAGATGAGCAGCGTCATCATGCCTGACACGACGAGCAGGAAGATGTACAACGCATCCACGTTGTTGGCCATGCTCGAGGCCCGGGCGGGCCATAGGGGCATCGTTTGAAACATAATTACCTGATCCGTCCCACTGCGTCAGAGTCGTGTGCCGGTCCACGACGAATCATCACGAAGATAAAAGTTCCAATAAAAAGCATGGTCGCAACCCCCGCCAGGCGAAGCACGCGCAGGATCGTCGCGCTGTACTTTCCCTGCTCGGGGGTCGACCACGTTCCCGATTTTTCCAGCGCCCGCTTCCACCAGCCCAAGCCGCAAGTCCTTCGGCGGAAATTCAATGCCGTAGTAGTACTGGGCAATCTTGCCCTGCGGCGTCAGGATCAGAATGGCGGCGGCATGCGCGAATTGTTTCGTCTTCTCGTCATACTGATATTGGAAGCCGGCAGCCTTCGTGAGGGCGTCCACGGAAATCTTCGGGCCTACCAGAAAGTGCCAGCCTTGCTCGGCGCCCGCCCGCTTGTAGCGCCGCAGAAACTCGCCCTTCTTTTTTGCCGCCATCTCCGGAGTTTCCGTGGGATCGAAGCTCACCGTGATGACGTCGAATTCCTTGCCCACATCGAAGCTCATCATGCGCAGCGAATTTTCCAGGCCGCTCAGCACTTCTCCGCACAGCATGGGGCAGTTGTAATAGACCAGGTTGAGAATGATGGGCCGCTTGCCGAACAAATCCCCCAGCCGCACGCTGCGGCCCAGATCGTCCTGAAACATGAGATCAGGCGGAATCGGTTGATTCAGATTCTGCTCGATGCCGACATTCTTCAACCCCGGCGGGCGCACGTTGGTAGGCGGCGACATGATGCCGTTGTTCATGCCTTGTCCAAAAGCGGACGCGATCAAAATGAATGTCGCGGCCATGATCCGGATTGTTTGTTTACTTCTCACTGCAAATCCTCACTGTTACCGAGCCGTTGCTGTCCACACTGCTGAAATTTATTTTGCAAGCGCGGTGGCCTGGTGCGCTTTGGCCCCGCTCCCCTGCTTTACGGCCTGACCGCCGCGAGCGGTTTC
>QIAI01000654.1 GCA_003224995.1 Acidobacteriota bacterium | reverse complement strand
ACCAGCGTGAAATCGAAGTCGATACCCCGTCGTTCTCCGCGGCGCTACGCGCCTCTCTCCGTCAGGATCCGGATGTCATCCTGGTCGGCGAAATGCGCGATCTTGAAACCATTGGCACCGCCATCCACGCGGCTGAAACCGGCCACATGGTGTTCTCCACGTTGCATACCCTGGACGCGGTCGAAACCATCAACCGCATCATCGCCGTCTTTCCGCCGCCGGAGCAGAAGCAAGTGCGCCTGCAATTGGCGGCGATTCTGCGCGCCATCATCAGCCAACGGCTGGTGCGCCGTGCCGATACTGAAGGCCGCGTACCTGCGGTCGAAGTCATGATCAATACTGCGTTCATCCGCGAATGTATTCTCGTTCCGGAAAAAACTCGCTCCATTCGCGACGCCATCGCCGCGGGCACTTCGCAGTACGGCATGCAGACTTTCGACCAGTCGCTCTGGGACCTGTTCCAGGCCGGACTGATCGGGTACGAAACCGCGCTGGAGAACGCCTCGAACGCCGACGACTTCAAGCTGCGTATGCAAGGCATCGCTTCCACCGCTGATATTTCCCGCCAGGCCATGCAGTCGGCCGGATTTGGCGGCCGCTAGGGGCAGACCTGGAAAACGAAATTTCCCAAGTGCTGTCCTCCTGAACTCCGGGCGCGCACCAAGCGCGCCCTTTTTTTTGCCGTATCACCCTGCGTCACACTCACGTCCAGGCTATTTCTGTGGTGAGGCTCCGAACTCCGCGAACGTGACGAGGTGCCCTCCCGGGTCCTTGACGCTGATTTCCGTGGCGCCATAAAAAGTCGTGCGCACCGGGGTGACCACCTCGGCGCCCTGGATTGCGGAGATCGTCTGCTCCAGGCTGTCCACTTCGACATACAGGAACGAGGGGCCCTTGCGGACCATTTGCGAGACGGCTGCGAGCTCTTTGTCTGCACTGGCGTAGGTCTGGTACATCAGCTCGACGTGGCCCTTCTGGAGCATGGCGAAAGCCAGCTTGCTGCCGTCGGGCACCTCGGCGGTTTTCTGAAAGCCCAGGCGCTCGACCCAGAACTTCACACACGACTCAACTTCTTCGACGAAAAGAACCGGAGTAATCGCACCGGCAGAGCCGGATCTAAAGTGGATTTCTGTGTTGATTTTTCCTTGCCAGCGTACTCTAGTCTAAATTAGACTAGTGCACAAGATAAAGCGCTATTTAATCTGTGAAGGAGGATTGGTATGCGAACTCAGGAACGCCGCTTGCGGGATCTGATCTCGGTGGGCCCAGCGATCGCCCGCGATTTCAAGCTTCTGGGGATACGGAGCGTCGACCAACTGGCGCAGGCAAGGCCCGAGAGTCTCTACGAAAAGCTCTGCCGGGTCACTGGTCAGACGCAGGATATTTGCTGCCTCGACGTGTTTCGGGCGGCGGTGGCCCAGGTCAAGAACCCACGCCTGCCTCTTGCGCAATGCCAGTGGTGGTATTGGAGTCGCCAGCGGAAGGCGCGCGATGCCCGCCGTTAAGAAGCGGCCCCTGACCACACCCGACCTAGTGCTGCTCAGCCTTCTGGCGGAGCGTCCGATGCACGGCTACCAGGCCAACCTGGAACTGGAGCGGCGGCAAGTACGGGATTGGGCAGGAGTTTCCCGTCCGCAGGTGTACTACTCGCGCGTCTTCTCGACAACCGCGCGCGGGCGCACTGCGCTAGCGGATGCTCTGGAGCGCCAGGAGTGGGCTACGGAGCGCGACCGGCCTCCTTTTCTCACCTGGCTTGCTCTGTCGTGGCAAGCTCGACCTGGGATTTTCCAACAGCAACTGCGGCGGCGACAGGATTTTTTGGAGAAGGAGTTGGCGCGGGAGGAGGCGACGCTTAAGGGCATTCGCAACGAGACCGGCCATCGCTACCATGAAGCGGTTTGGATGGTGCGCCTCGCAATCGATCAATTGCGCACCGAATTGCGCTGGGCGCGCAACCTGTCCCGGGAAGTCCACCGCCGAGCCCCGGCTCGGCATCCGAAATATGCGAGCGACGAGAGGGGATGACGGCTCCGCGCTCGATGCGGTTCGCGTTCGTTCCCTCATCTGCGCTATCGTGAGATGTATGCCGTTTCCGCGCCCCAAAAAGGTCTACACCGAAGCGGAACTCTACGAGTACGCCGTCGGCGCGCTGGGACGCCGCATGCGCACGGTGGCCGAACTGAAGCGGCTGCTGCGGCACCGAGTCGAGGCCGATACTGAATTCGGGCAGACGCTGGTGGAGTTGATCATCCGCAAGCTGAAAGATCAGGGTTATCTGAACGACGCCAAGTATGCGGCAACCTTTTCGTCGTTGCGCCGCGATAACGACAAGTTCGGCCGCATGCGAGTGGTCACGGATCTGAAAATTAAAGGCGTGCATGGGGACGTGATCGACACGGCGGTTGCAACGGCATTCGATGATGTCAGCGACGAGAAGCAGGCCCGTGCCTTCCTGCACCGCAAGCGTCTGGCCAAGCCCAAAGACAAGAAGCAGGCGGCGCGAATCTTTCGCCAGCTGACGCGCGCTGGGTTTCGATCAAAGACCATTTTCACAATCCTGAAGCACTGGGATGTCGACGAAGAGATGTTGACCGCGCTGGAAGGGGAAAGTCAGGAATGAAGAGGTAGCAAACGGCCTCCGCCCACGCGGGATCGACTTCGTGCCTTGGAGATTAGGAGTTGCACCGTCCTCAGAAGTCATCCTGAGCGAAGTGAGGCGCCAGCCGAACGCAGTCGAAGGACCCCAGGCCCATTTGCATCGCTCCGAAAGCTGCTGGCATTTTCTATTTCGAATTATGGTTTTTCGCTTCCAGTAGAATGGATAATTGATCAGTCCTCACTATCCGGTCGAGGGTTCCTCAATCATCATGCCAACCGGCTCCCAGATCCGCCGCATGTTCCTGGACTTTTTC
>QIAI01000034.1:17483-27090 GCA_003224995.1 Acidobacteriota bacterium | reverse complement strand
TCTCCGAACACAGGCACTGGTTTCATTCTCATTGACGCTCTGAAAGACTTGCGCGCCAACGTTGCCCCGATTAACTCCCCCCTGCAGCCGACGAAGATGGTGTTGTCCAACGATCGCAAGATTACAGTGGCGATCAGCATCGATAATCGAGCGATCGACGTGGTCGATAACGCCAAGGAAACGGCCAGCGGTGCGATCCAGCTTCCGGGTACTACCGAGAGCCTGGTCATCTCAGTAGACGATGCGACTGCTTACGCCGCCGTTCCGAACGCAGCCGTTCCCGGCGGCGGAAGTACGGGAGCCATGGCGGTTATCAACCTGAATGCCGGTTCGGTCTCGACCATTCCTATCCCCACCGTTCACTACGTAAGCGAGAGCGGCGATGGCAGCAAACTACTTGCCTTCAGCGACAACTCCGATGCGGTGACGGTGGTATCGCCTTTCAACATTGTGGCTGGACAGCAGAATGCCACGTGTGCGCCGGATGTGTGCACGACCGTGAGCGGCTTCGATCGTCCAATCTTTGGATTCTTCAGCAGCGACAACACGCAGGCGTGGATTTTGAATTGCGGCCCGGAGTGCGGCGGAACGCAGGCCAGTGTACAGGTGCTCGACCTGGTGCATAACACGGCGGGCCCGGCCACTCCAGTGCCCGGCGGCGCAACCGTCGGCTTCCTCAAGAATCAAATCCTCTATGTTGCCGGCAATCCTCCCGTCGGATCGAACACCTGTGCCGGCGGACCTCCGACGGCAGCTACCACCTGCGGCAGATTGACCGCCGTCGATCTAACGTCGCTGCAAACCACTCCGGTCCAACCCACGGCGATCATTCCGGATGGGTACCACACGAACATTGATATCAGCGGCGATGGGCAGCTATTCGTCGGATCGCGGGGTTGCACCAACATCGTCCCGGTGAATGCGGGAGATGAGCAACGCGGATGCCTGGCAATCCTGAATACGAATAACGGCAACCTGGTCATCCCCCCCGACAATGGCGACGTCACCGGCTTGCAGCCGATCACCAACCGCACCGTGTTCTACGTGGTCGAAGGTGGAGAGGTGCGGATCTATGACACGACCAAGGACAAGATCTATTCGGTCCGGTCGATTGATATTTTCGGGACTGCGGTGGATGTGAAGTTGATTGATTTTTAGGTCAGGTCTCAGGTGTCAGGTCTCAGGTCTCGGGTCTTCGGTTTCAGGTTTCGGTATCCGGTCAGGTGTCAGGTCCGAGACCCGACACCCGAGGCCTGAGACCTGAGACCTATCTCCCCAACACCAGCTCATGCGCCTTCGCCTTCTGCACTGCTGGCTTCGAGAAGGGAAGCGCGAAGGTGGTGCCTTCGTACCATGCACGCCACTGGTCCATGTAGTAGGGGCTGAGGAAATTTCCTCCCTGGCCTGTGACCGTGTTCAAGGTGGATTGGTCGAGGTCGGAAAGATCGGCGGTGTAGCGTTCGGAGGGACCGAAGGTGCGGCCTACCTGCTTGATGGTGAGCCCGCCTCCGGATTGATCGTGCAGGCCGGGCCCGCTCCAGCGGCCAATGAGAGGCAAGCGGCCGAGCACGGGATGTTCGATGTCGATGGGCGAGAACTGGCCCCATCGCCATTGCGCGAGTTCCTTGGGTGCTTCCGGATCGCTGACCGCCGCCTCCACGGCTGCGGCAAGCAGCGACTCGTAGCTGTCATAGTTTTCAGGCAGCCATCGCTTCGGCTGCTTCTCCAGGACATTCTCCAGCCAGATCGACGAACTGAACCAGCGATAGCTCTTCCAGCTGAAAACTTGCGATTCAGCGTGTGTTTCTTTCGATGCCGCGCTCGCCGGAGCCGGACCCAGCTTTGGCTCCAGCAGCAAGCGGCGCAGTTGGAATTGCGAACGATTCTCGATGGTGGCGGCGGCCGAGTCGGTCGTGAGGCGCCCGTCCCAATCGCGCATCAGGTCGCGCGCCAGCTGCGCGTGTGGAGAAAGATGCTTGACGTGATCGAGCGCGTACACGAAACGCTCGGCGCAAAAGCGATCGAAGGCGGAGTAGACGTCAGTCTGCAGCGAAAGCATGTCAGCCGCCGAAAACCTGCGGCCCGATTCGAGCACCTGGTAAATGCGATTAGTGCGCCAGGGCGGATCCCATTCGGTGCTGATGCTGAAGGAATACTTGTCGGGGGAGATGCGAGAGTTCGCCGTTGCCAGGACTCCTCCCGGAGGATCAAAGACGGCCGGGAGCTTGTCGAAAGGGATGTAGCCCTTCCATTCATGCTGGTCGTCGGCGCCGCTGACGGGAAGGCTGCCGTCGCCGGCGGCGCGAATGGGAATATGCCCCGTGGCGTGATAGCCGATGTGGCCATCGATATCGGCGTACACAACGTTCTGGCCGGGGGCCGGCAATTCCGCGAAGGCTTTCTGGAACTCGTCCCAGTTCTGGGCGGAGTTGATGGCGAAGAACGGATTGTGCAAGGAATCGTAGAGCGTCCAGCGCAGTGCGATCTTGCGAGTTTCGCCGGGAATCAGGTCAGTGATGATGGGCCCGTGCCGGGTGACGATCACGTCGACCGTGATGTCAGACTGCCCCTTCACATGAATCGTTTCGGTGCGGTGCTCAGGCGGGAGCCAGGTTTTCGCAGTCTGATAAGCGCCTTGCTCATTGAAGTTTTCAATGTAGAGGTCTTCGACGGTGGGACCGACATTGGTAAATCCCCAGGCTACTCGACGATTGTGGCCCACGATTACATAGGGCACGCCGGGAAGGGTGACGCCGATGACGTCGTAATCACCGCAGTGCAGGTGCGCTTCGTACCACAGGTTCGGCATCTGGTGCCCGAGATGCATGTCATTGGAGAGCAGCGGCTTTCCTGTAACCGTGTGCTCGCCGGAAACTACCCAGTTGTTGGATCCGGGAACCAGCACGGGGCGGGTTGCGCTTTCGGCGGGCGGAGAAGGATGGATGCGGGCAATATTGCTGTCGGCGCCGGAATCCATTTCATCGTCGTCATCCCCACCGTCGCCGCTCGCGCCCGGACGTGCTGAATCCTGCAACTGGCGACCTTGGGCGGAAGGCGGCCGATCACGCCATGAGGTATTGACGAACAAGTCGCCCGTTAACTCGGGGCCGAGACGAGCCAGGATCTTCTCGCGAACCAGAGCGCTCTTGTAGGTGCCGTGATTCAGGTCTTGCACCATGCGAGCGCCCATCAGAAGCGAGTCTTCGGGCTTCCAGGGAGATGGTTTGTAGCCCATCAAGCGGAACTCGATGGGAAGCCGATCCATATGCGAATTGAGAAATGCATTCACGCCGCGAGCATACGCTTCGAAGCGGCCGCGGTCTTCAGGGGATAATGCCGCCGCTGCTTTTTGAGCGGCCGCGCGCAGTCCGAGAATGCGCTGCTCCCGGTCGTGCTCGAGCAGCGCGGGACCAAGCGGTCCTGCGCGGTGACGTAGCCTTGCGCGAAGAAAAGATCCTCAAGCGTCCCGGCCTCAATGGCGGGAACGCCGTGCCCATCGCGAACCACTGTGACCGGGGCGGAAAGTCCCGGCAAAGAAACACGGCCGTCCAGCTGGGGCAGCGCGGAATGAGCTACGTGATAGGCGTAGGCGAGCGCACCCAGCAGGACAAACAGGAGAGCGAGGACAATCCAGGGAAAAATGCGCGGACGAGTGCGCGTGGGGGCCGGCAGATCAGCTGTAGGAGTCCAAGTGGCCATGAGGTTCCATCAATTGTAGGGGTGGAGCAAGGCTAAGACAAACACAGAAAGGCGCAGCGGGGCCGACGCTTAGCGGATCAATCCGTAGGCGAACTCCAGCCCAATGATGCAGCCCAGTACCAGCGCAATCACACCGACGACACGGGCCTTGCGGAGCTGGTCTGAGCTCAGGCTGGGTCGGGTTCCCAGCGAGGCGAAGCGAACGAACTGTACGGGAAATGCCAGCAGGCAGACGGCTCCGCCCAGGAACCAGACCAGCGCGATGATGCTGAAGAGGCGTTCGGAACTCATGCCGGGCGATAAGCTTACCAAACCTGGTGGGCCGGGGCGATTTTGAATTTCATTTTCAAGATCGAGTGGTATCCTGTCTCTTGTCGGATCGGGATGCTTTTTAGGCTTAGCGGGGACGCCCAGTGCGTTCCACCCGCCAGAGATCGACAATCCAGCCATGCTGCAGAAGCGCATCGATGACCAGCCATCCATCTCGCCCGAGATGGTGAGAGAGGCTCAGGGCATTCTGCACCAGCACCTGAAAAAGGTTGGGCTGAAACAGACGGCACAGCGCGACACCATTCTGCGCACCTTCCTGGACACTCGCGAGCACCTTTCCACTGACGAGCTTTACCGGTTAGTGAGGAAGAAGGATCCGAAAATCGGCTACACCACCGTGTATCGGACACTCAAACTGCTGGCCGAGTGCAGACTGGCCAGCGAAGTAGCATTTCACGACGGAATCGCGCGCTACGAGCACCAGTACAACCGGCGCAGCCATCACCACATGGTTTGTACCGACTGCGGCAGTTCGGTGGAATTTTTCTCGAATGAAGTGGAGAGGCTGGAGCAGGATATCGGGCGCAAGTATCGCTACATGACCACGCGACATTCGTTCCAGATTTATGGCGTGTGCGAAGACTGCCGCAAGAAAAATGGAGCGGCCCGGGTGGTCTAGAGGCGCGCCGCCGTCACCCGAGTGTAAGAAGCCATCAAACAACTGCGGCACCGAGTACGGTTGTGCTCATCCGCGGCGCAAATTTGAGGAAGCGATTCAGCCCACTGCTTGTGCGCGTAATAATATCCCTTCTCTTTTCCCCAGCTCAGGACTCTTGCCTGGTATAGCAATCTGCGCTCCTGCGCTTCGGTTTGATAAACCTTTTCCCACTCGGCAATGGCAGGCGGCCTGGTTCGATCGGTGTGCCCGCGCCGCGCCAGTCGATCTTGCAGCGCTCGAGCCGAATGCTTGTATAGCCGCTCACATTCTTCGCGCTCGGGAAAGAACAGACTCCTGATGCACCGTTCTCATTGCTTCGCATGACTTTCGTAACGTCAAGAGGTCATGTTTCGTCTTTGACTACCGCTGTTCTTGCTACGATCCGTCGCATGTGCCGAAATGTCGTCGGTTGGCTTGCTTGCTTCTTATCTTCGTTTCTGGTGGTCGCGCTGGGGAGCGCAGTATGCGCGGAGCACTCAAGCGAAACGACCGTCGCCTCTCCGCGAGTGATTTCTATCACTCAGCTCACACATGATGGAGTCAGCAAGACGAATCTGTTGTCGGACGATTCCAACCTCTACGTGACGGAGTGGCCTTCCTCCGGTCGCGTGCTGGCGAAGTACTCACTCCCCGAAGCCAGCCGTTCCCTGATTCCCAGCACATTCGCCAACGTGCAGGCACTCGACATCTCGCCCGATCGCGCCGCCCTCCTGGTTGCGCCAATTCGAGGCGGAGGCAGCAACAACGAGTGCTGGACACTTCCGGTACACACCGGGACGCCACATAAGATGGGCGAACTGGCGGGCCGGGATGCGAGTTGGTCAGCGGACGGCGAGCAGTTGGTCTTTGGCAAGGGTTCCGCACTCTACATCGCAAGTACCAGCGGAACCGCGGAGCGTGAAATCTTTAAGGCCGAGGGCGCGGTTTTCGCTCCTCGATTTTCTGCCGATGGCAAGCGGATCCGCTTCACAGTTGGCAATACTGCGCAGAGCACGACTGCGATTTGGGAAGTTGGCAGTGATGGTTCCCAGCCCCATGCCGTGCTGGCGGGCTGGCAACACGCTTCCAGTGCGTGCTGTGGTCACTGGACCGCCGATGGGCGCTACTACATATTTCAGGTCACGGAGAGTGCTCCAACGGCCGTGACCACTCTTTGGGCACTATTGGATATCGCAGTCGCGCATGGAACCGAGCCTGTCGAACTGACTCGCGGGCCCATGTCGTTCGGCAGTGCCTCGCCCGCGCCGGACAACAAGCGGATCTGGGCCATTGGCGTTCAGCCTGCAGGCCAAGCCGTCAAGTACAATGCCGAGAGCAAAGAGTTTGTGTCGTTGCTCTCCGGAGTCTCAGCCACCGACATCGATTTCTCTTCCGACGGCAAATGGGCTACCTATGTTTCGGTTCCAGAAGGCGCCCTGTGGAGATGCCGCTCGGATGGAAGTGAACGCCTGCAGCTCACCTCCGCCCCTGAACGAACCGCTTTGCCCCACTGGTCGCCTGATGGCCAACAGATCGCCTATGTGCGCATGAACCCGGGGAAGCCTTGGAAGATCGCTATCGTCTCTGCCAATGGCGGAAAGCCGAAAAATATTTTGGAGGAGAACCGCAGCCAGATCGACGCGAATTGGTCAGCGGATGGAACTCGCATCATGTTCGGCTATCTGCATGAAGAAAGCGGGATCAACATACGCATCGTGAACCTCAAAACTCACGAAGTCACCGATGTTGCTGGATCGAGTGGTCTGTTCAGCCCGCGCTGGTCTCCGAATGGCAGATACGTCGCCGCACTCTCTCCCGATTTCACCAGCGTTATGCTCCTCGATAACAAGACGAAGAAGTGGTCGAACTGGCTGACCGAACCAGCTGGGGCCGTCAGCTATCCTGCCTGGTCCGCCGACAGCCAGTACCTCTACTTCGACGACCTTGTCACCGACGAGGAGTCAATCCGCAGGGTGAAGGTGGGCGAGAGTCGAACGGAAAGGGTCTTTAAGCTGGACGGAATCGAGCGTTACCCTGGGCCATTTGGTCTGTGGAGCGGACGCACGGCCGACGGTTCCTGGATGTTTGTTCGTGACCGAAGCACGCAAGAGATATATGAGTTGAGTGTCGTATTGCCGTGAGTCTGATCGCGAGGTTCTCTGCTTATGCCTAACCGTCGGAATACGAGCACTTGGCCGCTGAAAACGGTTGCCTCGTTGTTTTTCGCCGGACTGTGCGTCATCGTATCATCGGGCCGCGTCCAAGCCCAACAGGCAAGACAGCTCGATAACCCAGAAAGACGGATCATCAATCGAATCGAACCGGAATACCCGGAAACCTTGAAGCGCCTCTTCATCGGAGGAATTGTGCGGATTCAGGTGACCGTCAACCCCAATGGAAAAGTGGAGAGCACGGAGTTACTGGGTGGCAGCCCGATCCTGGGACAATCGGCCATCAAGGCCGTGAAGCAGTGGAAATACGCATCATCGGCAAGCACCGACAAACTGGTTGTCCAGCTTGAGTTCGATCCTCACCGCTAGATCAAGGCCAGTGTGGCGCCCCACCTCCGAGTGCGCAAGCGTGAAGTGGGCACCGCTGCCCGCGTTCCGCGAATCGGCGAATACGCGAACCAAGGCTGGCCGCCGTGCAGCACCCCTCATTGACTCGTGCCTGCATCCACATAATATCCGCCGGTGGTCCCGCGCATCGTTAGGCATTTCTGAAATCGTGCATTGCTGCAATCAGTTCGGCCACATCCTTGGAAAGCACATGCACTCACTGCAAACCCAGCGGCTTTGGCCGCTTTCGTTTTTCTTGTAGACTGTAGCCCACGACTGGCCTGGATTCTTTTTGCCCGGCGAGTGTGGCTGCTTGAATGGTATGGCGCCGTCATCTTCTGTATCTGCTTTGGTCCGTGGCCGCAATTGCGCAAACCGTCTCGCCGGGGGAGTCGCCTTGCGCGCAATGTCATTCGCAAGCAAAGACCCAGCCGAACACTTCGATGGGGCACGCGCTTGAAACCGTCGAAACCTGCAAAACGCTTACCGATCAGCCTTTGCTTACGGCAACCGTAGGTAAGTACTCCTACCGCATCGAGCGAAAAGGCGCGCAGAGCGATTACTCCGTCTCCGATGGAAGCAACACGCTCACCCTTCCGATTCGCTGGGTCATGGGGGCCAGTTCCGCGATCGGCCAGACCTTTATCCTGGCCAAAGATGGCGAGCTTTATGAGAGTCGCGTCAGCTATTTCCGGGAAGTGAAAGGCCTCGGTCCGACGCTGGGTTCGGAGGGTTCCGCACCCCGCGACATCAGTGAAGCGGCAGGACGGTTAATGACCCGGCAGGACAAACTTGCCTGCTTTGGCTGCCACGCGACCAATGCCACATCCGGAAGGGAACTCACCCTGGAGAAACTGTCGCCCGGGGTACAGTGTGCACATTGCCACAAGGATAGCGAAACGCATCTGGCGGCCATGCTGCTCGACAGCTACGACCTGGAGTCGCGTGACCAAAAAACCAAGCCTCACCCACTTGCGGCTGAGGAAGTGTCGGAATTCTGCGGGCAGTGTCATCGCACCTGGGCGGAAATTGCGATGCAACGGAACCCGGGAATCGCCAATATCCGCTTCCAGCCCTATCGTCTGGCCGGCAGTAAGTGTTATGACGTCGATGACGCGAGAATCAATTGTCTTGCGTGCCACGATCCGCATCGCGAGGTGAACGCGAACCTGCTCGATTACGATGCCAAGTGTTCAGCGTGTCACGGAGGCGGAAAGGCAGGCGCGAAAACCTGTCCCGTAGCCAAGCAAGGCTGCGTAACCTGTCACATGCCAAAGCTGGAGCTGCCTGGAGCGCACTTCAAGTTCACCGATCATCGAATTCGCATCGTGAAGCCCCACCAGCCTTTTCCGGGCTAAGTCGCCGATCATGGGGGCAGTACAACTGAAGCTACGGCTCATCGCCATTCGGGGCTACAAACAGTGAATCGTCGATCGCCACGTTCTGTTGCGCCTGCTCCACACGGATGCTGAAGCTGCCACTGGGCCGGGTCAGCGTCCATCGGTACGGAATTTTTATCCCGTCAGTCTCTCGGTAATCGGCATAATCAATCTGCGTCGGCAGTCTTCCCAGAGGAGTCTCGGTGTAGCGGATCAGCCGGGACAACAATCCATTGCCCTGGTCGAAATACAGGCGTAGTGGCGGCCTGCCTGGGCCTTTTGCCTCCACAATTATGGTCGCCTGACCTTGCAAGGACTCTCCCGGCAGGACTTTAAACTCCTTGTACATTTCGCGCACCCGGACCGGAAAATACATTTCTGCGTCGATGCGTGCCGCTTCGCGCTCCGGAGCACTCATGCGGTGAACGCCATGCGGAATGGTGAGCCAACCCACCTCGCCATTGAACCCGGTCGCGCTTCGGCCGTTCTGCATCTGCGAGATGGACACGCGCTTGTCCGGAGCTTCGCAGTACACCTCGATGGGAAATTGCTGGCCATTCACATCCATGGTGCCTTTCTGCTTGCGCGTTTTGATTTTCTTCAACGCATCGGCGCCGCCGACCGCCGCCAGATACTTGTCCAGAATCTGGTCCGCGCTGGGCAGGTTCGCATGGGCCTCACTGGACTCCTCCGGAGAATGCGGCCCGGCGGCATCGGCTGACAGCATTGGCGTGCCCACTGGATGCGGCGAGCCGCGATGGCAGGTGTGGCAGGTCACCTGCATTTTGCCATCAAAGTTCGCTCGATTGATCGCTAGTTCCATCGCGATCATTTTTCGCGCGGTTTGCTTCTCTTTCTTGTCGTCCTTGTCCATCTGCCGGTTCACGTGGCAAAAGTCACATTCCACGCCCAGCGATGCGCTGATAAATTGCATCGTGGGTATGAGTTGTTCCGCCGGAATACCCTTGAGCGCCTGGATATTCTTGAACTGCTGCTCCGCTATC
>QIAI01000034.1:10290-17443 GCA_003224995.1 Acidobacteriota bacterium | reverse complement strand
CGCCAGCAGACAGGCTAAAGCCGATCACCACCACGGCAGAACGCAAACCTTCCCGACAGTCCTTTGTCATTTCCATCCCTCAAAATGTCTAGACATTGTATCGACCAAGCGCGATTGAATTTTGCACATCCGATGGAGTAGAGGGGTGGAGGGGGAAGCGCAATGCCATCGAATTGCGCCCTGCCCGGATCAAACGCGCATGACCTCAGCCAGGTCCACTCCCAAACCCCATTTCTTCGAGATGATCGTGGATCGTCCCTTCTTCTTCGCCATCCGTGATGACCACAGCCACATGATTCTGTTCATGGGTACGGTGAACGATCCACATCGGTTTTGAAGGTGAACACCGCGGAACTGCCTTGAAGGCGTGGTCGCTGGAGGGCGGCTTAATACGAGGACGCTCCTTGGCAGTTGTATTATTCGGCTGGACTCGATCGCCTTCGTCGCGATCCGCGATAGAGATTTGCAATGGAGTAGGTCGCTCCCACGAAGACGTGTCGATGAGGCCCGCCGGAAGTCAGTCCCGCCTCGAAACCACCATCAATCACCAGCCGCGGAACAACTGTGTACGTAAGCGCCCATAGCGAAGAAGTGAACCCCGATGTGGTTGGGTTGAGCGGAGTGTCACCATAAAATTCGCCGGTGAACTGGAGCGGGCCGCGGATCACGTGGGAAAACGCCAGATTCAGTTGCTGGTTCTTGTCAAAGCCGGACGCGTTGGGCCGTCCGACCAGAAATTGGGTCACATTGAAATCGAAATGAAATCCCGCGATATCTTTGCTCGCCAGAAAGGTCAATGCGTGATCCACCCGCCCCGTTCCCAAGCCATCTTCCGCGCTGGCTGAGGGTATCTTGATGGCGTAGCTGAAGGCCATCGTGGGCACCCGCTTTGTCTGCCGGTAGATCCGGATCTGCGGACCAAGCCAATTGTCCCCGAGACTTCGGTGGGTGCCGCTCGCGTCGGTTTGTGACAGGAACGAGGTTGTGTTCCAGCGCAACTCAACGTCACAAAGCATCCCAAACTTCAAGAGCCCACCGACCGCCGTCGCCAGCTGCACGTTCTCGTCAGGCCACAGCCGATCCCAGCCAAACTCCAATTCCAATACGCCGTATTGTGTGATATCGGCAGGATTCGCGACTGTCGGCCGGTTCGGATTTGCGGCGATGGAATCTGCGTAGCACCCGGTCTGCTTCCCGATCCATTGCGCCACAGCGGAATTGCTTGCCGCAAGGCACGCTAGCAGGGTCAGAACCCTGAATCGTAAGGCTTCCGTTTTGAATTTCGCCCGAAACAGTTTCATGCCTTTGTGGCCGGCCATGCTCCGCAGAAACACGATAGCGTAACGGTTGAGATCAGGCGATAGCGCTTGTTGGCCGGTAGTGGTCAGCTCTGTACCATCGATCGGTTTCAAGTCCTTGGTAACATCTGTAATCTGGTTGGTTTAAGATTTGGATGTTACTTCTATACGCCTATGCCAATTTCCTGCGGATATTGCGGCGCTACCATGCCGGATATTTCGGAGTTCTGTCCGTCCTGTGGACGGTCAGTGCGCGAGGGGAATTTCTTTGCGCCCGAGGAGCCGGGTATCGCCCAGGACGCTCCCGAAATTTCGCCGACTCCCGCGCCTCCGCCGGTGGATTGGAATGATCGCTGGATTGGCGCGCTCGCCTATCTTACTTTTCTTCCGGCGCTGGTTTTCCTCGTCCTGCGGCAGTTTAAGCAGCGCAAATTTGTTCGCTTCCACGCATTGCAGAGCCTGTTGTTCTGGGGCGCGGTCGTGGTTTTCGTGTTGCTGGGCCTTTTGGCCTCGATGTTTGGCTTGGATCAAGGCCCTGCAGGGGGAGTGGTTTGGATTGCCGTGGTTGGGATCGCTGGCGCAGGATCGGGTCGAAAGGCTTTGATTGAAGTACGCGAGGATTCCAAGGGTGGAGAGTTTGCTGGACAATTGCTCGACTCCGCCGATTCTGCGCGGCTAAAGCGGCGTCAAATTTGTGGTTCGTTCGGCTGGGCTGAAGTGTGTGCGCGAGAGCTGGTGTCGGCCCTACGGGACTCGCACCACTTTCCTACTTTACCCAGCGCTGCGCGCTGGGCTGAAGAATGTCGCCGCTGCGCGGCTGAATTCGGGAGACAACGACCCTCCGTGATGGGCGAATTTGAGTTCTCGCGAACACACTGGGGGCCGGATCTTTCAAAACCATAGATCTCGCGGCGCACCAATCATGTGGCATTTTGCCTATGCGGGAGGCAATCTCTGCAGTAGCGACTCGGATTTTTTGAAACAGGGGGCTGGCGGGCCGCGGTTCGCCCTATGCTCGCGAAAATTTCGCAGTTTGACCCGCCAGTTTCAGCATCCAAAGGTTACTTTCGGAGCCGAACCCCACCAATGAGCTTTGAAGCAATTGAGAACCACGGAGTCATTGGAAATATGCGCTCCATTGCGCTCGTAGCGGTAAACGGTTCCATTGACTTTCTCTGCTATCCGAATTTCGATTCCCCCACCGTTTTCGCAGGCCTGCTCGATGACGAGAAAGGCGGCTGTTTTCACATTGAGCCGCAATTCAAGAAGAGGCGGGTACGACAGCTGTATTTGCCCGACACGAACATCCTGCTCACCAGGTTCCTTGCGGAAGAGGGGGTGGCCGAACTGACGGACTACATGCCCATCGGGACCGACAAAGAGCAGCCGAATGAGATTATCCGCACCGTGACCGTGATCCGGGGTGAGGTCGATTTCAAGATGCTGTGCCAGCCACGATTTGATTATGTGATGTGTGGGCACACCCTGAGCATCGAAGACCACTATGCGATTTTTACGCCGGCGGGCGGGCCTTGTCCGCCACTGGCGCTGTACTCCACTGTCCCCCTGCAAAAACAATCCTCGGATATCACGGCCGAGTTCAAGCTTCGAGCGGGCGAGCGGACGACATTTGTATTTGGTGGAGTTCCGGCACCAGGAGAGCGACCTGAGACTGAGTTCATCGAGCAGCGATTCCACGAGACAGCACGTTTCTGGAAGGCATGGATCGCGAAATCACAATACAAGGGCCGGTGGCGCGAGATGGTAAATCGTTCCGCGCTGATGTTGAAGCTGCTCATCAGCCGGGAACATGGATCGCTGATAGCCGCGCCGACTTTTTCCCTGCCAGAACAAATTGGCGGCGTGCGCAATTGGGATTATCGCTTTACCTGGTTGCGCGATGCCACATTCACCCTGTACGCGCTGATCCGGCTGGGTTTTGTTGACGAGGCGGAAGCTTTCATCAACTGGCTGAAAGGGCGTCTTGGGGATGACGCAGAGCGGGGACCTTTACAGGTGGTGTACGGCATTGACGGGAGGCGGACGCTCGATGAGAAAACGCTGGATCATCTCCAGGGATATGAACACTCGCAGCCGGTGCGTATCGGAAACGCAGCCTATCATCAATTGCAGCTCGACATTTACGGCGAAATGATGGATGCCATCTATCTTGCGAATAAGTATGGCGATGCGATTTCCTATGCGGGTTGGCAGGAAGTTCTACGAATTTTAGAGTGGCTGGGCAAGAACTGGCAGCGGCCGGATCGGGGCATATGGGAGGTTCGTGGCGAACCACGAGAATTTCTGCACTCGCGCTTAATGTGCTGGGTGGCTTTCGACCGAGCCCTGCGACTTGCGCAAAAACGCTCTCTTTCGGCGCCATTCGGCGCTTGGCTGCGAACCCGCGACGCGATTCGAGAAGAAATCTTTACCCAGTTCTGGGATGAAGACTTGCAGTCGTTTGTGCAGTCGAAGGGTTCGAAAGATCTGGATGCATCGGTCCTCCTGATGCCGCTCATGCGGTTCATCAGCCCGGTCGATCCCATGTGGCGATCGACCATGGAAGCGATTCAATCGCGACTGGTCGAGGACACACTGGTTTTTCGTTATGAGGCGGAGCGCACGCATGTGGACGGCATTCCAGGGGGAGAGGGTAGCTTCACTGCCTGTTCGTTTTGGTATATCGAATGCCTGGCACGCGCCGGGGAGTTAGAAAAAGCCCAATTATTGTTTGAGAAACTCCTGGGATACGCAAACCATGTTGGTTTGTACTCGGAGGAGATTGGTCATAGCGGGCAACATCTCGGAAACTTCCCGCAGGCATTCACACATCTTGCGCTCATCAGCGCGGCCACCTATCTGGACAGAGTTCTTTCGGGCACCGAGAACTCGGTGTGGCGATAGTTTTTGAAGTATCCCGTCGTAGCAAGTTCTCGAATGACTCCCGGCAAATTCTGTCTACGCTCATCTCCCCCGGTCATCGGGGGCAGCCGGGAAAAGGGGAGGGCATGATGGCCCGGCTGCCCAGACGCGCTTAGAATCGGAAAACGATTCCAGCCGAAGGTTGCGCGGTGTGCGTCCAGCTGTCGGTGCGCAAGGAAGCCAGCCCGAAGTCGGGGCTCTTGTACACGAACCCTCGATATTCGGCGCGCAAAGAGAAGTGCCGGCTTAATACATAATCAGCGCCGGCACCGTAAAGAAAGGCGCCTCTTCCCTGAGTGCTGGCACCCGGCACAAAGCCGCCTGGATTACCAGTGGGGTCAAAGATCAGACCGCCGCCTCCCGCCAGTACGTAGGGGCTCACTCTCTTGATGGGAAGCGGGAGTTTCACAGCCAAATCGCCCGTGACCGTGTGAGCGTTGGCCTGGACTCTGGATTCTCCGAAACCTCCAAAATATTGTTGAGTGTTTCGGTCGTAACCATAATTCCCTTCGGCAGAGAGCCAGCGATTGATGTTGTAACGGTATCCAACCGTGAATCCGCCGGTTTCGGTGCTACGTTGCAGGTTCCCCTGACCGTTCGAGTCCTTTGTGAAAAAACCGGTACCCTGCAAGCTGATCTCTGAACGGCCCTCCTGAGCGACTGCGGCAACCGCCAAGCTAGCAACCGCAGCAATGATGACAAGCAACCTACGCATTTGATCCCTCCAGTTTTTCTTATCCGAACCGCGCCCGAAACCGTTCCCCGATGGATTCCGAATTCGCGGTTCGCCCTACCAGGGCACTGGATGTTCCAAACCTAGGTCCGCTGCTTTTCCGCTCAAAAGTTCTTGCGTAGAAATCGTTGCATTCGACAAGTGTCGAAGACTTAAGACATTTTAAGAACCCAATCGAAATGGCCCACATCTCATAGGTCTAGCGGCGTAGCTCCGTGTTCGCGCCAACGGAGAGCGGTGCAGCCCAGGGCAAGGTCAAGAAAAGGGACCAATACTTCATGGCAACGGTGGCAAGAATCGTTCCGACAAATCCGTCAGCACGCTACGAAGCCCTGCTTCGGGCCGGTAAATCGATCGCGACGTGCCACGATTGCGAGAACGCCGGAAACGAACTGTTGAGCCAGTTGCGCGAGATTGTCTCCTTCGACTACTTGCAGGTCGTAGCCTTTCATGGGGAGAGCAACGCCGTGGAATGGCAGGTGCTGGAAGTGAACGGCGAGAGAAGCAATGACCCGGTACCGGGGGAGGATACGCCGCTCGCTTGGGCGCACCAGCGCCAGGAACTCTACGTCGTCGACGACTGGAGTCTCGAGAAACAGTTCTCACCCTATAAACAATTCCTTGAAAAACACGGAATCGCCTCCACCTGCGCCTTTCCATTGTCGAGAGGGCAGCGTCGTCTGGGCGTGATCAGCTTGGGCAGCAGGCATCCGCATTCGTACCCGGAAGAAGAACTTGATTTTCTTCAGCTACTGGCAGATCAAGTGGCATTGGCCATCGACGCGGCGGTAAACCTCTACACATCGACGCAAGCGCAAGAACGCCTCAAGCTCATCCTCGAGCTAACCAACCAGGTCGTCTCCAACCTGGAGTTCGACGATCTGTTGCACGCAATTTCCGGCATCCTGCGCAGGGTGATGCAGTGTGACGCTGCCGCCATCATGCTGCCAGACGCGGGCGGCAAAAATCTGCGAGTTCATGCACTCGATTTCCCCGACAGCAGGGGGTTGTTTCTGGAGGGAGTCGAGATTCCGATCGAAGGAACTACGCCCGGCCAGACGTTTCAAACCGGCAAGCCTTATGTGCTGAACCAGCTGGATCCGCAGACGGTTGCGCCGGACATGTATGCCAAGGCATCGGGCGAAGGGATCCAGTCTCTTTGCGATATCAGTTTGGTGAGCCGGGATCGAGTGCTGGGAGTGATGGCATTGGCGAGTCGACAAGCCGACAATTTCGACGACGGGGAAGTCGCTTTTCTGACCCAGGTGGCGCACCAGGTGGCGATCGCCATGGAGAATGCGCTGGCCTACGGTGAAATCGCCGAACTCAAGGACAAGCTGGCGCAGGAGAAACTTTATCTGGAAGACGAAATCCGCGGGGAGATGGATTTCGAAGGAATCGTTGGCCAGAGTTCGGCGCTGCGCAACGTGCTAAGGCTGGTGGATACGGTCGCTCCCAGTGATTCAACGGTGTTGCTGCTGGGCGAGACCGGTACGGGAAAAGAATTGATCGCTCGTGCCATCCATGATCGCAGCCGGAGAAAGGATCGCACGTTTGTAAAACTGAACTGCGCCGCCATCCCCACCGGGCTGCTTGAAAGTGAGCTCTTCGGGCATGAGCGTGGCGCATTTACCGGCGCGATTTCCCAGAAGCTGGGACGGCTGGAACTGGCCGATCAGGGGACGTTGTTCCTGGACGAAGTCGGGGACATTCCGATCGAGATCCAGCCGAAATTGTTGCGCGCCTTGCAGGAACGCGAATTCGAACGGCTGGGCAGCACGCGCACTAAGAAAGTGGATGTGCGACTTGTGGCAGCGACCAACCGCGATCTTGACCAGATGATTGAGAATCGCGAGTTTCGCAGCGATCTTTATTATCGGCTGAATGTGTTTCCGATTCGTATCCCTCCGCTGCGGGAACGTCCGGAGGACATTCCATTACTGGTGCGATACTTTGCTCAAAAATATGAGCGACGCATGGAGAAGAAGATCGACTCCATTCCCGCGGCTGCGTTGAAGAAGCTGGCAAGTTGGCATTGGCCGGGCAATATTCGCGAGTTGGAAAACTTTATCGAGCGGGCCGTCATCCTTACCCGCGGCACTGCCCTTGAAGTGCCCGTCTCCGAACTGAAGAGAACCGGAGCGGCTGTTCCCACCTCGAGCCCGCGCGGATCAAGTGAGCACGACGAGATTGTGCGCGT
>QIAI01000034.1:0-10156 GCA_003224995.1 Acidobacteriota bacterium | reverse complement strand
TTCTCTGACCGCGTCCAGCATATTGGAACGGAGCCCGCTGTGAATCTAAATTTGGCCCACTTCGTGCTGAATACTCCGACATGGTTCAGATTGCATTCACAGTTGCTTGCGCAGTCGGCATTCTCTTCTTGTTGACATTCCTCAAAGCCCTTTTGCGGGACTTGCGGCGGAGTTCGCGACACGCGAGAAATGAAACAAACCTCGTGGTTCTTCCTGTTCCTCGTCACGAACCTCGCTCGGTGACAACCCGCTCCGCGGCATAGAAATCCTGTTTTCGATTCACCCGTTAATTGCAGCTCGATTCTGCCCTTAGCCGCGACAAGTGTCGAAGTGTTTCGACACTTGTCGACATAATGGCTTTCTGACAACGGATGTTGTTATGGGATTCAACCACTTACGCGGCACATTTCGTCTTTTTACTTTGGACCTCGCGTTGCTTCTCTTATGAGGCAAGGGGCATGCATGCTACGGATTTCGACCTCCGATACCCGGTTCAAACGCAGACTGATTCTCGAAGGAAAGCTAGTCGAACCGTGGCTCGGTGAATTTCGCGAGGTTTGCCAGCAGGCCAGCCAGACACTGGAAGGCCGAAAGCTGGTAATCGATCTCACCGACGTGACAGTTATTAGTTGTGAGGCCGAAGGCATTCTGTCGGACCTGATCGTGCAAGGGGCGAAGTTCTCTTGCGGGGGAATCCTGATCCGACACGTGCTGAAACGCCTGGCTCGCAAATGCCACGATTCACATGGGAGTTTGGCGCGTCCGGCCCGGGCGAAAGTCTGAGAAGCAGATAACAGTGGAGGTTCGTGTGTCGCAGGCCAGGCATGCTTATACGAAGGGGTCTACCAACTACGCCACCGGCGAGGATTTCTGCCGCATTTTTTCCGACAAGATGAGCGATTTGTTTTTGCTTGCCCTTCTGCTGACGGCGGATGCTGCCAAGGCCGAACAATGCTTTGTTGCGGGCTTCGGGGAGAGCGTAAAGGGTAACCGGGTGTTTCGGGAGTGGGCTTATTCATGGGCGAAGCGCACGGTTGTTCAGCATGCAATTCGCCTGATACAGCCCGTTCGTTCGAGGGCCACGATTTCTGAGCCGAACGCAGTGACACAGCAGATCGAACCGCGGCTTAGGGAAATCCTCAAGCTCGATCCGCTGGAACGCTTCGTGTTCGTGATGTCGATGCTCGAAAGATATTCCTACCAGGACTGCTCGCTTCTTCTGGGATGTTCGCGGCAGACCGTAGCCAACGCCGCTGCTCGGGCGCTTGAGCATTTGACCAACGTGGCCGAGATCGTCGCGATGCACGGAGAGAAACTGCCAGCCGCTTACGCGCCGGTTGCACAGTAGAACCACGTAGGGACGGACGCCCTCGTCTGTCCCGCCGAGCAGAGCTCGGCAGCAGCCAAAGACGGCCCAGACAAGAAACACATAAGACTCCCTTCCTGATGTCGGCAGCCCGGCGCTTCGGTCGGAGCCTTGCCACGTCAGCCTCACGCCACTGGAATATTCCCTGAAGTGATCGGTTGTACTCCCTTGAGGCTCTGCATATGACGATCGCTTTGGTGGCGCTTGGCTTGAAGTCCCTTGATCCGAAGACCGTGTTGCTTGCCAAACACGCGCAACATGTCGTGCTCATCCACTTTCCGATCGCGCTGTTCATTACGGCAGTCGCATTCGATCTTGTTGGGACATGGATGAAGGGAACTGGGTTGACGCAGGCCGCCTACTACAACCTCTTGGTGGCAGCCCTTTTCGCGATCCCCGTCCTGGTCACCGGTGTACTCGCTTGGCAATTCCAGCTTGAGGGGCAAAAACTCAAGGGCACTTTGCTCATGCACCTGGTGCTTGCGGGCATTTCGACTGTAATCATCTGGTTGGTTTGGTGGGTGCATTTTCGCGCCCGTCGCAGATCAGAGGCGCTACCCGGTTATCGCATTCCAATTGAACTTCTAGGCGTCCTGACCCTGGCCCTGACCGGGCACCTCGGCGGCGTCTTGAGCGGTGTAAACGGCCCCGGATAGACGCCTGATCGCCTGACCAGGTCAAAGCCAAGCATTCCCATTGGTTGGCGTGGAATAAAAGCGAGCGACTCCAGTTATCCACCTCGAACGCTACAAATCAAGGAGAGCGAAATGGCAGGCATTAAGCAGGATTTCATTGACCAGAGGTTGCAAGATCTCAACGACGATGGCGTCGACCGTCGAGGATTTTTGAAGTGCATGGCATGGGCGGGCACGGGGCTGGTGTGGACCATGAGCGGCGGCATTCCGGTGTCGCGAGCGTTTGCCAAAGGCGCCGGCAAAAATGCGGGTACGGGCGCGGACTTCAGCTTTGTCCAAATCAGTGACAGCCACATCGGTTTCAACAAGCCGGCGAATCCGGATGTCACGGCCACCTTGCAGACCGCAATCAACAAGATTAATGCCATGCCTCACAAGCCAGATTTCATCATTCACACCGGAGATCTCAGCCAGCTCTCCAAGCCCAGTGAATTTGATACGCTCGATCAAGCGTTGAAGGGGGCCTCTCCGAAGCAGATCTACTTCGTCCCGGGAGAGCATGACATGTTGACCGACAATGGCGAGCAATATCTCCAACGCTACGGAAAAGGCACAAAGGGCGCGGGCTGGTACAGCTTCGACCAAAAAGGTGTTCACTTCGTCGGATTGGTGAATGTCGTCAATTTAAAAGCCGGAGGCTTGGGATCACTTGGCCATGAGCAATTGGAATGGCTGGAGGACGATCTCAAAGCTCGCTCCGCCAGCACGCCAATCGTGCTCTTCGCACATATTCCGCTGTGGACGGTTTATCCCGAGTGGGGTTGGGGCACGGACGACAGCGAACAAGCCTTGTCTTACGTCAAACGTTTCGGGTCAGTGACCGTGCTGAATGGCCACATCCACCAGGTGATGCAAAAGATTGAAGGCAAGGTTTCATTTCACACGGCAATGTCAACGGCGTTTCCTCAGCCGGCTCCGGGAACGGCTCCATCGGCGGGTCCCATGAAAGTACCGGCCGAACAGTTGCAACGAGTGCTGGGTATTACCGATGTGAATTACGTGGTCAGCGGTGGAAGCCTGGCAATTGTGGATTCGCCGCTCGGCAGCTCGAGCCAGCCCGCATCCGGCAACGGGGGCGGAGCAGACATGGCCATGATGGCTACGGGCGAAGCTGCCGCCGGTTCAGCATCAGAAGTGAAGATCGATAATTTTGCGTTTAGCCCTGGTGCCATCACGGTCAAACCGGGAACCCAAGTGACCTGGATCAATCGCGACGACATTCCCCATACGGTTGACAGCACCCAGGGGAAGTTCAAATCAGCCGCGCTGGACACAGATCAGAAGTTCGAATTTAAGTTCACCGACCCTGGAGAATACCCCTACTACTGCCGCATGCATCCGAAAATGACCGGCAGTATCGTTGTGCAGTCCTGATGAAAGCTTCGTGGAAGAATGCAGATGGAGCGCGAATCGGCAAAGGCACGACCTTGGTCGTGCCGCTAAGCGGTTGAATGAGGTCTGCGCTTCAGCGCTTGGGGTTCGCTTTTTGGCCTCTGCAAGGCTCTTTCCGCGACCGGGCAGGCGGGGGCGTCTGCCCCTACGTGAAGTCTGTTCAGGCGTGCCGAACTGATAACAAATTAAAGGAGCACACATGTTTGAAGGACTGTTTCAACCTCTGCACCTACTGGTTATTTTCGGAATTGCATTACTGGTATTCGGACCGAAAAAGCTACCCGAACTCGGCAAGGGAATCGGAGAAGGTATCCGAGGCTTCAAGTCTGCCATAAAGGAACCGGGGACTTCAGAGAGCACAACCACCGACACATAGCCGGCGAGCAAGGTCTAATCCGGAGGTGAAGAACGAATGACCAATGACAATTAGATTTCGATTTATAGAAGCCACGTCGATCCTTGGGGGGAGGCGATTTCATTCATGGAGCCGGCCGGGGCGGGGGCAAAGGTTTCTGAGTGCAATAGGGATTCACCAGTTGATCCACGGTCGATCATTGTTCCAATCGCAGGGTATAGCCCTTCGCAAGTTTCGCTTTTTCGGGATGGATAGCGTCGCGCTCTACAGGAATCCGCAGTTCGATGGGGTTTGGATATTTCAGCACAATTGAAAACGACATCGGCTCTCCAATCAGGTTGAGAGACTTTTCGAGATTGGACCCGCTAGAAACGAAGGCCTGTGGAATTTCGTAATATTCGGTTGGAGAAACGACCGAGAACCGTTTTTTCTGCGCCGTCTTTCGGAGTCTCTTAATTCGCCCCTCCGACTCCTGCTTGCCGCTGTGTTAGAACTAGCGCGTGGCTTTCTACCTGGGCATTGATGGCGGCGGCACCAAGACTACGTGCGTAGTAGCTGACGACAGCGTGACGCTTGGATCCGCCACCACCGGCGGAAGCAATATCACGCGGCACGGCGACGCGCGGGTACGGGAAGCGCTGCATGCGGCGGTGCAGGCGGCGTGTGCGGCGGCGCGAGTCGATCCCGCGAGGATTGAGAGCGCCTGTATCGGCCTCTCCGGAGCCGGCCGTCCGGAAGTGCGGGATGCGGTTGCGGCCATGATGGGCGAGGTGCTGCGCGGCCGGATCGTGGTGGTCAGCGATCTAGAGACAACGCTGCAGGCGGCCTTCGGCGACGGCGCGGGAGTCATCGTCATTTCCGGTACCGGCTCGATTGCCTATGGACGCGACGCGCGGGGGCAGACGGCTCGCGCCGGTGGATGGGGTCTGACGATTTCCGACGAGGGGTCGGCGCAGTGGATCGGCCGCGCGGCGGTCAGCGCGGTGCTGAATGCACATGATGCCGGAGAGAATCCAGCCCTGTGGGCGACGATCCTTTCCTTGTGGAATCTGACGTCGCTCGACGAACTGGTACGGCATGCCAATGGATCCCCGTCTCCGGATTTTTCCAGGTTGTTTCCGGCGATTCTGGCTGCGGCGGAAAATCCCCGCCCAAGCGGAGCTTGGACGGGGCACCCCGACCCTGTCGCGAAGAACGTATTGGAGCGGGCCGGAATGGAGCTTTCGGCTTTGGCAAAAAATGTCATTCGCCGCCTGTTTAGGAAAGAGGCCAGCGTCCCAGTGGCCATGTCGGGGGGAGTCTTTCGTCAGTCGGAGCGAGTGCGGCAGGTTTTCTACAATAAGCTGAGGGCCGAATTCCCGCAGGCCAACGTGAATCCGACGGTGGTGGAGGCCGTGCATGGGGCGATTCAACTGGCACGCAAATAAATTTGCGGATGAGAGGCGAGCCGGAAAATCCGGCATTGCAGCCGAGTTGGGGATTCGAGTCGACGAGCAGGCGCGCGGAGTTCGTTTGCCCTCGCGAAACGTGCGGTGCACCCGCCCTAGCACGAAGCCCCACGCGGGGCCGGCAGGGAGTCGGAGGGCGTAAGCTCCGGAATGTTTCGGATCAGGTGATGGCGTTGGACAACAGTGCAGGCGCGAAGAAAGCATTCGACAAGGAGCGCCCAACCACGCCTGCGACTTCCGCCGCCCATCCTGATCCTCCGCCCGGGTCATCCTCTGCGTTGACGGAAGATGCCGCCTTAGCTCTGCTGAAGCGGCCGGATTTGTCCTGCGAGGAAATCGAGCGGCTGGGAAAACATGGCAGCCTCCTGAGAAGTCGTAAGGTGAAGCTCGCCATGCTCGAACATGCCAGGACGCCGCGCCACATCTCCCTTCCGCTGGTACGGCAGCTCTACACCTTTGACTTGATGCAGGTCGCGCTCACCCCGGTGGTTCCCGCGGACGTAAAGTTGGCGGCCGATGACGCGCTGTGCCACCGGCTGGAGACGATCTCCTCGGGCGAGCGTCTGACTTTGGCGCACCGCGGCTCGAGCCGGATCGCGGAGGCGCTTTTGGCGGACGCGGAGGCGCGAGTGGTTCACGCGGCGCTACAGAACTCAAGGCTGACCGAGGCGCGATTCTCCAAGCGCTTTCGCGCCAGGATAGCTCGTCGATGCTGGTGGAAGCGGTTTGCCATCACCCGCAATGGGCGGTTCTTCGCGAGGTGAGAATGGCGCTGCTGCGGAATGAGCAGACGCCGCTGGCGCGGGCGGCCGAGTTTGCCGGCGGACTTCCGGTGACAGTGCTGCGGGAAATTTTGCAGAACTCGCGATTGCCCGCGAACGTGAAAACGTACTTGCTGAAAGATCTGGACAATCGAGAGCGCGGGGAAACATAGTACGCGGCAGGTTCGTGGACTTGTGCACGAGCGACCACGGGCCGATGCCGGTTACAGGCTTAAAAGCCGCTTCAAATTTGTGAGCGTTACGCTGGGCTGAAGTGGGTGCGTGCGAGCTGCGGTCGCCCCTACGGGGCTCGCGCCGCTTTCTTGCCTTCACCCAGCGCTGCGCGCTGGGCTAATGAATTTCGCCGCTACGCGGCTGAATTCTGGGGACAATGATCCAGGGGATGGCCCGAATTTGAGTTCTGATGAACACAGTGAAGCCAACCCTTTCAAGGCGATTGACTCGCGCTTTCAAACGATTGACTCGTCCTTTCGAAAGACTGAAGCCGCGCCAAGCGCTTAAATGTTTTTCTGCATCTCGGGATGGTTCGGTTCCGGCTGCCACAAGAAACGGCTACGCAGGCGGGCCAGTTGTTTCAGGTGATGCCGCCCATGCACCCAATGGAATTTCCGCCACTGGCGGGCCTGCAACGGTCCCAGGATCGGGTGATCGATCAGCCGGCAATCTTTTCCGAATTTCTGTTCGGCCTGGGTGAGGAGTGCATCCATGGTGAAAATCTTCTGCGCGACTTCCGCCAGAACCTTGTCGCAAGGCAGACCGCAGGGCAGAGCGTTCTGCGGTGACTTTCGGCCCTCCGGCATGTAGCCCATCTTCACCACCACGAGGGTGCGCATTTGGTCCATGAAGGTGGGCACGCGCGCCAGGGGCTTGCCCGCGGCAAGGCATTTCTCGAATCCCTTGATGGTGCCGGTATAGGTCAAATAAAGATGCTCAAGCACCTCCGCGGCGCTCCACTTGTCCGGTTGTGGACGACGACAGAGCATCTCGGCGCTTATTCCTTCGGTCACGGAGGAGATAGCATTCTGGAGTCTCTGCAGGTAGAAATCCATGGCGGCCTATGCTCCTTCGTTTAAAATGTGCGCAGATTCAAGCACTCAAAACTTACTACAGGACGGTAGCTATGAAGAAGCTGTTCATGGCGATGTTCGCTCTGGCCCTTTTGACGGCCTGCTCGTCGGAGCCTCCCAGGCCGGCGGAAAAACCGCAGCCGCAGCCTCCCGAGCTTCTAACGGCGCGCAGCGCGCTGCAGAAACTTTACATCTCAGCCCATGGCTGGGCGGCCGATGCACGGCCATACCGGCTCGAGTCTTCGACCAATACCGATTCCAAGGGGCGGGATGGCAAATCAGCAATCTGGCGCGCCCACTTTGCTTCGGCGATGCAGCATGCGACCAAGCCCTATGTCTGGTCGGGATCGGACCCTGAGCGCGGCGTCAACCCTGGGCTGCAGGATACTTATAATCCGAACAATGCTTCGACCCACGCTTTTGATATCGCGTTCCTGAAGATCGACTCCGACAAAGCCTTCGAGGTCGCGCAAAAACATGGCGGCGACAAATTGCTGGTCAAGGAAGCCGATACTCCGGTGCTCTACATTCTGGAATGGGACAACGTGGCCAACGAACTCGTCTATCACGTGATTTATGGCAACAGCCGCGACGATGCCAAGTTGAAGATCATGGTGAACGCTACGAATGGGGAGTTCATCCGAGTGGAGAAATCCTGATTTCCGCTCAACCCCAGGGATGTCCGAGGTGAGGGGACTCGGATATCCCTGGCCTTTTTTGGGTTCGAACGGTCAGTGAGTGGAATCGAGATTTCACCAACGATGCGTTCCGCAAGGAAGAATCCCGCGCACGCAAGCTCCCTGTCTGAATGACTGCCAATCAGAGATTTTGGCGGGAAGTAGGGCCCCCAAAGGGAGGTGAAGTAATCGGCGGGCCATAGCAGCCGCAACGGGAAAGGTTTGAGAACGAGGTAGTGTTAATGCCCCTTCTTGTCCCGGGCCTTCATTACGGACTCGATTCTCGCCTTCATGAGGCCCGCCTGCCGAAGGAGCACACTGCTATTCATGGCATTCCAACCCACGGCGTGGTCTGGAGCGTCTATCCCGACGACGAGCCTACATATCTCCACCTTTTCCTTTGTCTTTTTATCTTGCGCGAACTCGGTGAAAATTCGGGCAATCATCTGCACGCTACCTGAGAGCGTCGTCACTAACGGCCTGCTACTTACCGTCCTCTGTTCGTCATTCCAGCGGATGGCTTCCGGGAAATTCGACTTCAAATCCTGATAGCACTGTTCTGCTGGCTCCTTGATCGTCACCGACTCCTGTGCGCACAACGGAGCCACCGAAAAAACGGTGAAAAATATTAAGAGCAAGTGCTTCATTTGCTTTACAACTCCTTTCGTGCCGGCGCTTGACGATCTCACGGCGGAAAGAGTTAGTCCAGAGGAACAATGCAAGCCTACTATCCTTGCTCGATGAGCGCGTTGGCCTCAAGGTGGCAGCTGAGCCAAGGGTCATTTATCCGGTAGGGCGACGAGTCGGCCAGGTGACGAGAGCGCGATTGAAGAAAGCCTCCGCAGCCACCCCTGCCTGGGTTTGCAGGGATGGACCTGCGTTTGCTTTGCGCTCACTATCTCGCGCATGACGATCATCCAGGCTTCAACTTCTTATTTCGTGTGCGTCAGCCCCGCAACAACTGCAGCAGCTTTATCGAGTATTTGGTTCATGCCCTCCAGTTGGCCGCTCTTAGTTGCGTTTTCCATGGTTTCATTTCCAATGAAGGTGAGTTTCGTCTGGCCGTTTCCAAGATCCTCAAACAGGATCACGTCGTGCGCACCTTCTATAGCCTCATGTTCTATTCCTAATTGCGCAGGCTCAATCTTGTTTCCCTCCGAGTCGGAAAAGTACATGGAGGAAACGATCTTCTCGTGTGGAACGATCTCATGGTATTCACCGCCATTCCAGAACTCCTGTCCATCCGGCGTTCTCATGCAGTAGAGAAACTTTCCTCCCACGCGAAAATCCATCTTGCAAACAGGCGCAGTAAAACCCTTCGGCCCCCACCACTGCATCACATATTTCGGGTCTGTCCACGCTTTCCAAACCAATTCGCGTGGGGCATCAAAAACTCTTGTGACAACCATCCGCTCGATCTCATTCACCGTGCTTTTTGTCATGTCGAACCTCCGCTTTTTTCATTTGAGTCACAACTGCATCCAGCTTGTCGAAACTCTCTTCCCAGAATTGGCGATAGCTAATCGCCCAGTCGCTGACTGTCTTTATCGCCTCGGGCCTAAGCCTGCAAATACTCTCGCGTCCACGCTTCGTCTTGATCACAATCCGCGCCCGCACCAGGTAGGCAATATGTTTTGAAATCATCTGCTGCGAGAGCGCAAACGGTTCCGTCAATCCATGCACAGAGGCCGGTCCACGTGAAAGCCGTTCAATCATCGCCCGACGGGTTGGGTCAGACAAAGCCGCAAATGTTGTACCGAGGCGATCCACAACCATAGGGTAGTGGAGTTTCTATTCATGTCAAGTGTGAATTTCGCGATTTCTGAACCCTGACTCATTTACCTGACGATGAAAGTGCGCACCGCAACCTGTGCAGGAGCACGAGCTGCCACGGTTGCGGCGCTGGAATCAGGCCACTACACTCGTCGACCCCGTCGGAGTCGGCCACAGCAAGTAACCCGTCACAGTGGTGGGGGCCGAAGGGTTTTACTGCGCCTGTTTGCAAGATGGATTTTCGCGCTTCAATCGCCCCAGGGCCTGCTGGGCTTCGGCCGCAAAGGGGCCGTGCGGCAGAATTTTCAGATACGCTTCGTAAGCTTTTCGGGCTTCGCCGGAATCGCCCAATTTTTCCTGACAAACACCCAACCGGAAAGTCGCGACGGCGTCGTCGTACTTGTAGTACAAAGCTTCCTGGTAGCGCGACAAGGCCGCCCGATAATTCTTGCGCTTGAAGTAATAGTCCCCAACCTCAACGTCCTTCTCCGCCTTGTGCGGATTCCAGACTTTGAATTCCTGCACTCCACCGATCTCGTCGCCTACATGGAGGCCGGCCTCGTCTTCCGCTTCCTGCAACGCCGATCCACTCTCAGGATGA
>QIAI01000653.1 GCA_003224995.1 Acidobacteriota bacterium | reverse complement strand
TGATTTTGTGGGAACCGGCTTCGGATTTCCGGCACAAGCCTTTTTACCATCTTGAGGGATGGCCGGCGGTTCGCCTGAATGACGGGCGTGCTGATCCGCGAGGATCGTTGTGGGTGGGCTCGATGCGCAACAATGTGAACGCTGACGGCTCGGCGGGAGAAGTAGGCGGGAAGGACGGCATTCTGCATCGTCTTGATCCGGATGCGCGGATGAGACCGGCGTCGTTTCTATTTTGGAGATACGCTTGCGAACGTAATTTGGGCATACGATTACGATCCAGCCGCTGGCACGATCTCGAGCGAAACTCCATTCTTTCAGGATTTCGCGCGTGGCCTACCGGACGGCTCGACTGTGGACGCCGAAGGCTACCTGTGGAACTGCCGGTATTATGGCGGATGTATTGTTCGAGTCGCTCCAGACGGAAAGATTGACTGCGTGGTTGAAATGCCCGTGAAAAATATTACGACCTGCACCTTCGGGGGTTCCGATCTTAGAACCTTGTACGTGACTACTGCATCATCCCCGAGTCAGCGCCTGGCTGGCGGGCTGTTTGCGATTCAGTGCGAAGTCTGCGGGCAGCCTGAGAACCGGTTTCGCAGGTTCGGCTTTTAGTCCGCATGCGCACGACTGAGACGGCGGCGCTTACATGTCGGATGCATCGTTAACTAACGCATGCTCCGGAATGTCTCAAGGCATTTTTTAGCGGTGTCAGACTCGGAGAACCTGCTGCCTTCCTGCTCGACCAGGTAATACTCAACCCCGCCCGTGCTTTCGGCGGCCGCGAAAATATTTTTCCAATCAGCCGTGCCTTCACCGAATAGAACGGTGTACCCTTTTCCAGATTCTGGCGACCAGTCCTTGCAATGGATGGAACGGATCCGGCCCGGATTAGCGCGAATCCAGGCGACCGGATCCGAGCCTGCCTCCAGGCAAGTGCCCACGTCGAGTTGCAGCATGACGGACGGCTTCGTATTCTTCGCCAGTATTTCAATGGGGCGTTTGCCCTCGACCGGAGTGAACTCACGTTCGTGGTTGTGATAGCCAGTCTTCAATCCAGCGGATTCAAGCTGATCGGCGGCCGAATTTAGGGTCTCGGCAACGTCTTTCCATCCGTCGAGACCGGGCTTGGGCTGGGAGCTTGACATGACCACATACTTACTTCCCAGGATCAGGTTCATGTCGCGTGCCCGCTTGAGGTTTTCCGGGGTGAAGTAGGAACTGCTGTTGTGAGTGGAATAGCAGCGGATGCCCAGATCATCGAGCAATTTCTTCATCTGTTTGGTCTGAGACTCGGTCCAGTCATAATAGGGCGCATAGAGTTCGACGCACTGGTAGCCCATCTGAGCCACGGCACGGACCGTGCCCATGGGATCGTCTTTCAAAGCGTTGCGGACGGAATAGAGCTCAAGGCCGACCGGAATCGATGTCGCCGCAAATGCGCGCAGGGAAAAGGGGAGCATCGCGGACAGGGCCAGAAACGAACGCCGGGAAAACGCTTGCGTTGACATAAATCCAAACTCCACAAGACCGCACGACAACATCACACCGTCGGTCGTTCTTAATATTTGATCAGGTGATTGCCAGCTTTTTCTGCATTTCTTCCAGAGACAAACCCTTCGTCTCCGGATAGAAAAGCCACACCACAATGAACTGCACCACCATCATCACTGAAAAGAACACGAACGGGTAGGCGCCGGAAGCGGCTGCCATGAGGGGAAAGATCAGCGAGATACCGGCGTTCATGAACCAGTGAGAGAAGCTGCCCAGGCTTTGTCCTTTGGCCCGCACTGAGTTGGGGAAAACTTCCGAGAGGTAAACCCAGATCACGGCGCCTTGGGAGAAGGCGAAAAACGCGATGTAGC
>QIAI01000652.1:1910-3334 GCA_003224995.1 Acidobacteriota bacterium | reverse complement strand
GCCGGCTGGTGTACTTCGCCTCGCCTTCGCAGCTATTCATTGTCCAGGACAATCGCCCGACGGCTTTCGACCTTACGAACTACCCCAATTAGAAACACTGAACTGATCATGCCGGAGCCGCTGGCTCCGGCATTCTTTTCTGCAATCCGAACCATGGGAAGGACGGACGTTTTGTTGTTAACCAAAAAGCTGGAACTGGATTTTGGAATTCTTGTCGCGGTAGATCGATTTGCCACCGGAGCGACTGCCCACAATCTCCGGGGGCTCGCGAATGCCTATGTGCTGGCCTGTGAGAATGGACAGCCGAGCAGAGCAGCCGAGTACCGGAATCATCTACTTCGTGAGCTTGGCCGGCCTGCAAGAGCTGGCAAAAAACTGCATAGTTGGTGAGAAACCTCAATACACCACTTCGAGGCTCGGGAAATTCCTTCGTGCAAATGGCCGGTTTCGATGCTTCTCACCTGAATGCTTCTCTCCCTCTCTCACAGCAAAAAATGGGTGACTGATGCGAGCTGCCTCTACTTGGAATGGTGCTGTCAATTCTGCTGATCTCGTGCGCTTGCGGCGGCAGGTACAATCGCTACCACGTAGAGCCAATGTGCCTGTGATCGTGCTGTCCGTGTCCAAAGGACATACGAAAGATTTCCTGCGAGAATTGGGAAGTTCCAGTTATCAGACGGAGTGTAAGCCATGGTCAAGCGTGCAGCACCTCGGCGTCGTCCCCGCAAGGCCAAGCCGGGCACAAAAGGCCTGGCGCCCGCCGATTGCTTGCTCGATCAACCCGGCGGAGTTGCCGCCGACACGGTTGAGGCCATCCAGAAAGCTGGCGGTTGCCTGATCGGCTCCTACAAAGATCCGCTTGGCGGGCATCCCGTGTTGTTATCCATTCTTCCCATCGATGCGGTAGAGCCGACGCCCTTCCAGCGCGACCTCTCTGACGCGCATCACAAAAGACTGGCCGACGTCATTAACAAAACCGGCCGCTTTCTCGACCCGATCATTGCGGTGGTCGCGCCGGAACGAGGCTTTTGGACACCGAATGGCCGTCACCGGCTTGAGGCCATGCGCCGGCTGGGCGCGCGTTCCATTGCGGCGCTGGTGGTCGCGGATCGCGAGATCGCATGGCAGATCCTGGCTTTGAATACGGAAAAGGCGCACAACCTCAAAGAACGTTCCTCGGAAGTGATTCGCATCTACCGTGGCTTGGTGGAGGAAGACGCAAAGCGACCCGAATCCCAATTCGCGTTTTATCTCGACGAAGCCGCCCTGGTCACATTAGGTGTCTGCTATGAACGCGCGCCGCGCTTCGGAGGGGGTGCGTATCACCCAATTCTACGGCGACTCGAGACTTTCACCGATGAGCCTTTGCGTACCGCTTTGAAGGACCACGAGAAGCACGCCACCATGGTGCTGGAGCTCGAGGA
>QIAI01000652.1:0-1688 GCA_003224995.1 Acidobacteriota bacterium | reverse complement strand
TGGCTTGGGTGAGTTTCGGGGGCCTGATTTCTGCAATACGGACAAGGAAGGTACTAATCGACATTGAACGTTGTTGACCGCTCAAAAACCTGTCGAGAGATGTTGTCGTGTACCTTGATTCGGAAATTGTACGCACCCGGTTGAAGATTCGCGACGGCCAGCGTCTTCCTTAGCGTCATTTGGTTGCCGATGTTTTCCATTCGATCCGCTGACTCCAGGATGTGGATCGCAGTTTTGCCGTTAGCAACGTTCTCAACTTCATATTCGACAGATGCAGATGGCTTATTCGTTTTCTGATCCACGGCCAACTGATACACCTGCATCCACACGTTCAGAGGTTGATCCCTGCTTAAGTTGATCGGCATGCCCTGCGACGGTGACACCAGCGGGCGAACATACGTGTTCCCAATGAGGAAGTGTCCGGTGCCCGGTGCATTCTCTTGAGACGCAGGCCCCATTTTGTCGGACAAAACTAGTGACGAGGTGGCGATCTCGTCCTCCCCGTATTCCGGTACTTGAACACCGCGACGCAAGGTGCCCACACGATCACTGTTGGTGTCGTGGATCACGAGATCGAGACGATACTGCCCGGGTCGCAAGAGAACCTCCCTTTGATAGAGAGTCGCCTTCGCCATCACCTTCGGCATCACCTCTTGTGGGGCATCAACCTGCACCGTATCTTCGAACGTTGCAACAACTCTGCCTGATCCCGTGGTCACTCGACCAAAGATGTTTATTGTTCCCCGCTCCAATCGACTTGTCTTGGCGAAAGTGATATCGCGGTTTCTCACCCGTAGCGTGATTGGCACCATCACTGTGAAGTCGGTGGCCCTGACGAAATCCGTTCGCACAGTAAAAGGAATCTGCTGCACATTGATATTGTGAGCTACCAACCGTTCAAGGTCCTTTAGTCTGATTTTCGGTTGGCTTGTATTTGGAGCGATCACTCCCTGTTCACCTGCGACATAGTGAGAACCACCGCCGTCCGTGAGGCGGTAATCACCGCAGTTGCAGAAATCGACGAAAGGAAGGGTCACGTCTTGCCCAACGCCCTCAACGTATCGGTAATGCCAAAATTCAAAAGGTAAATTGGAAGTGGTTTGACCACCGACTGGTGAAGTATAGGTACCGCCGGAAGCGTGAGATTCAATGTCATCCGGCGGGCCGTACATGATGTAGAAACGGCCGCGATCAGTTTTCCAGCCCGGGATGGATGAAGCAAATTGTTCGTTCGCAAAAACGATCCGGCGGTAATGCTCGTCCTTATATTCGTTTTCCAGAGTATCGGGTGTGGGGTCTCGCCGTTGCCAGAACACTTCGATGAAGTGATCGCGCTCTTGGTCACAGCCAAGCAGGTTAAATGCCATGCGCTCTGTGTCGCTGATGATCCAACGCACGTCCTCATCTAACCATTTCTGGTAACCGGCCGATTTCTTGTTCGGCACCTGGGCAGTTTCTTTCGAATTCACGTGCACAAGACCGGGATTGCTCAGAGGCGTAGAGGATTGGGTGAGCAGGGCATTTGCCGGCCCGACCGTTAAGCAGAGATAACCAACCAGGAAGGTGAGAAAACTACTGTCATAGCATGTCCAGGGCGACAAGTGACTACCCCCGTGCGTTCTCCAATCTTAGGCCAATATGACCGTACAAACAACACGCGCAAAGGTTTATCGTCCCAGCAGAGAATG
>QIAI01000664.1 GCA_003224995.1 Acidobacteriota bacterium | reverse complement strand
GTGCTCCACTTCTTCAAAGAATTTCAGGTCAGTCTTGCGCCGATCGGGGTCGGAAAAGCCATTGCTCTGATCGTCGAATCCGGTGAGCGCCTCTGCCGGTTGCACCGGAGCTTGCGCGCGAGAGTAAGCCAGCAGGCCAGCCAATATCGCTCCTGCCAGGATAAGCAGCAACCGCGGGGTCGACTTCATCAAACACTCCTTCTTTCGCGGCCAGAGTTTTTGGGTTGTCGATTCGTGGCGTGCGGAGTTCTCCGCAGAACATTACCCGATTGTGCGGTGTACAGCGGAGTCGTTTCAGAGCCGGGGGGTGCCGAAAAAGATTCCTGTTGAATGAATAGTAAAACCCCGACCTTGGCGGCTAAACCTGCATTTTTCCTACGTTGACTTTGCTTGGTTCCGGCCCCTAAGATGACCTGTCTGCACTCTCCCCCAAAATCTGCAGGGAGCGCTCAAGCCCAAAAATGATTGGTCAAAACATCTCTCACTACAAAGTGATCGAGAAGCTGGGTGGCGGTGGGATGGGTGTGGTCTACAAGGCCGAAGACACCCGCCTGCGGCGCTTTGTCGCACTTAAATTCCTTCCAGAAGACGTGACCCGCGACGCGGCTGCGCTGAGCCGCTTTCGCCGCGAAGCCCAGGCCGCGTCGGCTTTGAACCATCCCAACATCTGCACCATTCATGACATCGGGGAAGAGGGGGACCAGGCCTTCATCGTGATGGAGTACCTGGAAGGCGATACGCTGAAGCACCTCATCGCGAATCGGCCCCTGGAGATCGACCGTCTGCTCTCGATCGCGATCGACGTGGCCGACGCGCTCGACGCCGCCCACTCCAAAGGCATCGTGCACCGGGACATCAAGCCGGCCAACATCTTCATAACCCAGCGCGGAACGGCGAAGATCCTCGACTTCGGGCTGGCCAAGGTGGCGGAATCGAGCCGTGCACTCGATCCCTCAGAGGCGACCCGGACTGAAGGGGAGAGCCCGGAGCACTTGACCAGTCCGGGATCCGCGTTGGGGACGGTGGCCTACATGTCTCCGGAGCAGGTGAGGGGCAAGGCCCTCGATCCGCGCACCGATCTATTCTCGTTTGGCATCGTTTTGTACGAAATGGCAACCGGCGCGGTGCCGTTCCGCGGGGAGACTTCCGGCGTCATTTTCGACCAGATCATGAACCGGTCGCCGCTCGCGCCCATCCGGCTGAATCCGAATCTGCCTCCGAAGCTGGAAGACATCATCAATCGCGCGCTTGAGAAAGACCGCGATCTGCGTTACCAGCATGCGGTGGATATCAAGTCGGAGCTGATGCGCCTGAAACGTGATCTTGATTCTCGCAGGCGCGCACAAGACGAGCGGTTCTGCAAAGACCGTGGTGTCCGATTCATCCCCCAGCGCAGTTGCCGTTTCGCGGCAAATGGCATGGTGGAAATGGGCTTTGCCGCTGGGATTGATCATCGTTTTGGGGGCCATTGCGGGTACCTTCTACTTCCGCAAGCATCAGGCCGTGCAGTTAACCGATAAAGATCTCCTGATCCTCGCCGACTTCACGAACCAGACTGGCGACGGGGTTTTCGATTCCACCCTGAAAGAAGCCTTGGCGATTCAGCTAGAGCAATCGCCCATGCTGCAACTGGTCAGCGATGCGGAACTGCACAGCAACCTGCAATATCTCGGCCAGGTGCGGGAGCAGAAGATCACGCCCGAATTAGCGCAGCAACTTGGCCAACGCCTGGGGGTGAAGGCCTACCTCGCGGGCACGATTGCAAATCTGGGCTCGTCTTATGTCATCTCGATCAATGCGGTGAATTGCGCAACGGGCGAGGTGTTTGCGCGGGAACAGGTCACGGCGCCGGACAAGACGGGCGTGCTGCCAGCGGTGTCGAGCGCGGCCACGGCGTTGCGTGCGCGGCTGGGCGAAGACGAGCATCGCATGGGCCGTGATTTTCCCTAGGGCGTTTCCTTCTACCAGGAGGCCATCCGTCTCGATCCCGGCTTTGCAATGGCGTATGCGCGCCTGGGTGTGGCCTACGGGAACCAGGGAGCCCTTGTGCAGGCAGTGGAACATCTCAAGAAGGCGTACGACTTGCGCGAGCGCGTCACGGAACGCGAGCGTATGTATATCGAATCGCAATATGCGCTGCAGCGATTCGACATGCCCAGAGCGCTCGAGTCCTACAAGTTATTCGTGGCCACTTATCCTCGCGATGCGGCGGCATGGAACAATCTCGCCTCCGCCTATCAGACCATAGGCGATTTCGAACAAGCCGCGCAGGGATTCGAGAAAACCTGGGAGATCGCGCGCTGGGACAATGTGGCGGCCAACAATGCGGCCGGAACTTTACTCAATATCGACCGCTTGAGCGACGGAGAGCGCTACCTGAAGGAAGCACTGGAACAAGGCGGCGGGAACGACGCGTTCTACCACCAGAATGCGCTGCTTGATGACTTCCTGACCGGCAAACCCGATTGGGAAAAACATCTGCAATGGGCGGCCAACCGGCCCGATGGATTCACCATACAAGGAAACGCGGCTTCTGCGTATATGTACCTGGGCAAGATGCATGCCGCCGATCAGCAATGGACGCAAGGTGCGCAGAAGGCTGAACAGCAACATCTCGCTGACACGGCGGGCGGGCTGTATGCGAGTAAGGCGGTGCATGACGCGCTGGTATCAAACTGCAGCGCTGCCCGTGAAGGGGCTCACCGCGGCCTGGCTCTCGACCATTCCGTCGCAACCTTGCCCGACGCGGCGCTCGCGCTCGCGCTATGCGGCGAGTCCGCTGCCGCGTTGAGCGCCATGGAAAAGCTGGCTGCGGAGGAACCCGGCAATACTCTCGTGCACGATATCTATTTGCCTGAGGTGAAGGCGGCCAACGCGCTGGGGCAACACCATCCTGAACAGGTGGCTGGCTTGCTGACGTCCGCCGGTCCGTACTTGTTGGTGACCAAGGCTCCACAGTTGCTCGGCCGGGCATCGCTGGAGCTGAAGCATGGGCAGCAAGCGGTCAGCGACTTCGAGACGGGTACGCGTTACCGCGGCATTTCGCTGGGCGAAGGAGCGACTGGGGCGAACCAGGCTTCTGATT
>QIAI01000663.1 GCA_003224995.1 Acidobacteriota bacterium | reverse complement strand
GAAGTGCCAGGAGAGATTTCCCCTCCCGACTCCAAAGCCAGCCCATTCTAAGAAGTAGCATGATCGCCGGCAGCCGGACCCACTAAAAGATCCGCGAAGGAGCAAGTCTGATGGAACCTGCTATTAATCCTTTACTTTTTGCGGTGCTGCTCTTCGGCGGCATGTTGATCTTGCTGGAAATTGGTCGTCGTTTTGGCATTCGACGGCGTTCGAAAGAGTCGGAAGGCGAGCGGGGCAATCTGGGTACGGTCGAGGGCGCGATGTTTGCCCTGTTTGGATTGGTCGTGGCATTCACATTCTCAGGCGCGGCATCGCGGTTCAACGAGAAGCGGATATTAATTGCCGAGGAAGCCAATACCATCGAAACCGCTTATCTGCGACTCCACTTGTTGTCCCAGGAATCGCAGTCCGAACTTCAAGAGATTTTTCGCCAGTATGTTGACTCTCGACTGGAGACTTATCGGAAGCTGCCAAACATGAGGGCAGCGGAAACCGAGATGGCCCGATCCAAGACGCTCCAAGAGGCGGCTCCCGAATTCTCATCCAGACGCGGGAAAGTTACTGCTGCCTGCGTTAAATAGCATGATCGACATTACTACGATCCGCAGGATGGCTCTGCAAACCCATCCACCAAAGATCATCTATGGACTTCTGTTCATGCTCGGCCTCATTTGCTCCCTCCTGGCTGGTTATCGGATGGCAAGTGGCCAGCACCGGAGTTGGCTGCACATCCTAGCTTTCGCGACGATTACGGTCATTATTGTGTATGTAATCATTGATGTTGAGTACCCGCGGGCCGGTTTGATCCGCCTCCAAGCGTTTGATCAACTCCTAGTCGACGTCCGCGAAGGCATGAAGTGAAGAAACGGGCGACCATTTGGTGTGGCCGATTGGACAGGGCAGCGCCTGCGCAGCACGGCTCCGAACGCCGCTTGCAGGTCGTTGGGGGTGGTGGAGAGTTGTTGCTCCAGAATGACTCATCCGCCTTCGTCCAGGATGCAGTAGTAACTCGAGCGATCTGCCAAGCCCCACCCGATCGTCAGCTCCTGCTCGGAAAAATTCCTGCTCTGCTTCGTCGCTGCGGTGCTAATCTTCTTCATTGTCGGTCTCCTTTTCATTGCCGTTCTCCTTTATCTCTTGTGCTTCAAAGCACGTCGATAACTTGGCAGCGTACAGCATCCCGCCGGAGACCGGCCTTCTCATCCCATCTGATTACACTGGTCGCACTGGTCTTACTCGTATTCATACGGCTCGCATTTGCTCAAAATGACAACCCAACGTTCAAGGCAGACGCAAGGAGTGCGCTCGTCTGGGATAAGGATTTTCCGGGGGAAGCCGCGTCCTCTGTCGTTTGGGACCCATTGACTGGGCGGGAGATACACAAATTGAGCCATGGCGGTATAGAAGTCAGCTCGCGGATGGGATACGAAAGGGTCAGTTTGGGGAATGCAGGCAAACTTCTCAACTACACGACGACCATTGCGAATAACACGGACTCTGACGTCACAGTGCAATACGGAGGCGCGAGTGTTGATGGACACGCGGCTCAGCCGCTTTGGGTTGCACTTTCTCATAAGGGCTTCAAGAAGCGCGTTCGCAACGACGTTTGGGAACTGGACAAGATGCACTGCTTCAGGACCGGGTTTGCTTCGACGGAGAACTTGTTTTCCGGGGGTACGCTGTCAAGGGTTTTCACCGTTCGTCCACAAACAGCGATGACGATCTCCGCTGTGTCTAAGGATCCTCGCACCCACTCCGTCCTCTGCTCCGTAAACGGTTGCCAGATCACCGGCACGATCCGTTACTACGTTACGGTGAACGGAAAGGACTACGTTTTCGTTTGGCCCGGGCCCTCGGTATTTTATTGCGGTGAATGATTCGAGAAGAAAATCGCATATTCGTAGCGCGAATACCAGAGTCCCGTGTTCACGCCGGCAACGTCAGCCAGGCTATGCTGAGGAGTCCTTACCATCACCGCGCGGACCGCACAATGGTTAACGATGACGTCGTTTCACATTCAGTTGTGCCAGCGATCGAGCGAGTGCGGCATTCACAGAGGCAACTTCTTCGGTAGAAAGTTTTTCCTTGAGGCGGGCGGCCGCGCGTTGACGTGCTTCTTCGGCGGCTGCTTCGTCGATGCTTTCGACCGCAACTGCCATGTTAGTAACGATTGACACCTGGTTGTTCGTTACCTCGACCAGCCCTTCGCCATGTTGAGGAAGAACGCCCATCTGGCCCTCGATAGCAGGCAGGGTCACCATCTCTACCGGTTCTGAGTAGACGGTTGCTTCCGGCGTGACAATTTCCAATCTCAGAGTGTTAGTCATAATCTGGCTTTGTCCGTACCGCTCAATGTTGCCTAATCTCTTCGATCGCGCCTTTCATGTAGAAGCTGCCTTCCGGAACATCGTCGTGCTTGCCATCCAGGATTTCTTTGAAGCCGCGAACCGTGTCGGCCACAGGTACTTGTTTGCCCTCGCGCCCGGTGAATACTTGCGCCACACTAAATGGCTGGCTGAGAAAACGCTGAATCTTGCGCGCCCGGAGGACGCTCAGCTTGTCGTCCGGCGAAAGTTCGTCCATGCCGAGAATGGCAATGATGTCCTGCAGGTCCTTGTAGCGCTGCAGTACCTTTTGCACGCCGCGCGCCACGTCATAGTGCTCCTGCCCCACCACGTCTGGTGCCAGAGCTCGCGAAGTCGAAGCGAGAGGATCCACCGCGGGATAGATGCCTAGTTCCGCAATAGAGCGCTCCAGCTCAATGGTGGCATCCAAGTGCGCGAAGGTCGTTGCAGGGGCTGGGTCTGTCAAATCGTCAGCTGGGACGGACACCGCTTGGAACGAAGTAATGGA
>QIAI01000371.1:6963-11785 GCA_003224995.1 Acidobacteriota bacterium | reverse complement strand
TTTGGGCGCCTATGGCGGCCTGAATAAGAAAGAACTGCTGGATTGCGTTTTTGTGGGGGAACTCTCGTTGGATGGCGGCATTCGCGGAATCCGAGGCACGCTTCCTATCGCCATAGAAGCGCGCACCAGGAAACTCAAGCGCCTGATTGTTCCCGAAGTCAATGCCCGCGAGGCCGCCATGGTCAGTGGCGTGGATGTTTATCCCGTCCGCTCGTTGATTGACGTGATTCACTTTGTGAACACGGGCAATGGCATCCTGCCCATTAAGGTGGACGGGGACACTCTCCTCGGCGATGCCCAGCACTACGCAGTCGACTTCAAGGACGTGCGCGGCCAGCAAACCGCCAAGCGCGCTCTGGAAATTTCCTGTGCTGGAGGCCACAACATTCTGATGATCGGCCCCCCGGGTTCCGGCAAAACCATGCTGGCCAAACGCATGCCCACCATCTTGCCGCCGTTTACGTTCGAGGAGGCATTGGAGACCACAAAGATCCACAGCGTAGCTGGAGTGCTCGATTCCCGGGCAGGGTTGGTAGGCGTGAGACCGTTTCGTTCGCCACACCATACCATCTCGGACGCGGGCCTGATTGGCGGCGGGGTCGTGCCGCGGCCCGGAGAAGTTTCCCTCGCCCACAACGGAGTGCTCTTTCTGGATGAGCTTCCGGAATTTCCGCGCAACGTGCTGGAAGTGATGCGCCAACCCCTGGAAGATGGGACGGTCTGCATCGCGCGAGCCGCGATGTCGCTGACCTTCCCGGCCCGCTTCATGCTCGCGACGGCCATGAATCCGTGTCCCTGCGGCTTTCACAATGACCGTACACGGGAATGCCGCTGTACGCCGCCAATGATCCAGCGCTACATCTCGAAAATCTCAGGGCCGCTGATGGATCGTATCGATATCCACATCGATGTGCCCGCGGTGAACTACAAGGAAATGCGCTCCACCACTGTTCCGGAAGATTCCGCAGCGATCCGGGAGCGAGTGATTCGCGCCCGGCAGATACAGACACAACGGCTGGCGTCCAGCCGGCAGAGGATCTACTGCAACGCGCAAATGTCCTCCAGCCAGGTGCGAACTTTTTGTGAACTCAGTGTCGACTGTGAGCGCCTGCTCGAGCGCGCCATGACCCAGCAAGGCCTCAGCGCCCGTGCTCACGACCGAATCCTGAAGGTCGCCCGCACGATTGCGGACCTCGAGTCCGTGCCTGCGATCCAACCCAAGCACATTGCGGAGGCGATTCAGTACAGAACGCTAGACCGGACTTATTGGGCGTAGGCCCCGCAACCTAACTCTATCGGCTAAAGTTCTTTTCACCACAGAGAAACAGAGGCACGGAGAAGGGCTGAAAAGCCTAACCACGAACGGCGCGAAGCCATACCTACTTTTCGTACTCGCCTTCGTGATCCTTCGTGCCCTTAGTGGTGGCTTTGGATTTCGGTCTCTGGCTTACCAGCTCAGTTTCTGCTTCGAAGCCTTTTGCGGCCTTTCGAAATTTCCATGCGGATAGGGATTAACTTTGCATCGCCGATTTCGATGACTTCTGCCTTGCGAATCGGGATGGTTTCCCGGTGGTCCTCGCGATAGCGCCGCTGGATGCGTGCTACCGCGCGGTCGACGATGCGGGCCAGATCATTACCGTAATCAGAGGGCCGGTCATCATGCAGGCGGCGCTTCGCCTTTTCCGCAGAAAACCAGGTTGGATTGCGGTTCTCCTCTTGCGGCGCGGTCAGGCGCGAAACCTCGCACAGATGTGCATTGATCACGATCTCGATTTGAGGCGAGTGTCGATTTTGCGCAGGTTTAATCCGCACATAGCGGGCAAACGCAACTTCTTCGATACGACCATGGACTCCCGCTTCCTCAAAGGCCTCGAGAGCCGCTGCCTGCGCGTGGGTTAATCCGGACTCTGCACTTCCCTTAGGAAAGGTCCACCTGCCGCCACGCGTACGCACCAGGAGAAACTCAAGGCCGCGCTTGCCAATTCGATAGCAGATGGCTGCAACCTGCTCCGATCCGCGGAGCCTGCGCAATTGCTTCAGGGAAACGAAGTTCGACGGCGAATGTTGCCTTCGATGTGTGACCCATCCGGCGGGGAACCTTAGATCTTCAGCATGCATGCCCTCAGAGTGCCCGAGGGCGCTCTCCTCTGGCTAGAGCACAGCTTGGTTCGGGCACGTCGTTGGTGGAGGGACGAGCGTCCGCGCTCGTCCAAGGCGGGCGGGGACGCCCGCTTCTCCACCGGCTGGAATCTTTCTTCGTACTTGCGCTGGCTGATCGACTGACAACATTATTTCCGGGTTGCAAGACTTGCCAGGGAAGGGACTTTGGAAAACCTCTACTGTCTTCGCTGCAACCAGGAGCTTGGGCCCGGCCACAAATCGGTGGCGGTTTACATGTTTGCGCAGACGGTCGGAATCCGGCCTCGGCAAAAATCGGCCTCGCAGCGCATTTGCTTCTGTCCACAATGCTGCGTGTCGCTAGCCATGGGCCCGCCGCCGGAAGGCGCTCTCAATATCGCCGCCTGGCAAATGATACGCGACCTGGTGGGTTCGGACCCCGCCCTGAACCAGGCGGCTTGGGAGACTCTGCGGGGTGTCGTCGGGTTGCTGCCTGCGACCGGAACCGAGGGTAGCGATCGTCCGGGTCGCGCGGGATACTTCGAATTCTGAGCCGCCGCCCCAATTTCAACGGCATAGCGGTACGACCGAGGTCATGCCCTTCCCGATATCGTATTTTCAAGAGCTTTTAACCGCGACGGTCGTGATGAACGGCCGCGAAGGTAGCGAAAACGGTGACTTCAAAATCCGATTTTTCCGCGTCTGTGAAAAGACGTGCCCTGATACCAGCAATAGAGCGTGCTCTGAGAGCAGCAGTAAACTTTCCGGCAATTCTTCAGTCGAAGTTCCAGTTATCCTACCTGCCTGCGGCCCTCCGCTCTCACTAGGCTCAGGAAATCGTCCGGATGCGCGGCATACAGGAGAGCTTCCTCCTGATCGATGGCGCCCTGCTGGACCAGTTGCTGCAAAGACTCCTCCTGAGAAATCGATCCTTTGTTCTTAGTCATCGTGATTTCCTGGTGAAGATGCTGCAGCGCATTTCTTCGTATGTGCTGCCGCCCCCCATACCCAATCATCAGCAACTCCGCCACTGGCACGCGTCCCCCGTGCTTGCTGGGCAGGAGCACCTGGGTCAGCACGGCGGAGAGTGCCATCGCAAGTTCCTGGCGAATGGTTGGCTGTCTTTCCGGAGGAAAAGAATCGGAGATCCTCGCAATCGTGGAAGCCACATCCGTGGTGTGCAGGGTCGAGAGCACCAGATGTCCGGTCTCGGCGGCGGCCACCGCGATCCGCATAGTTTCGGGGTCCCGCATTTCGCCGACGACGAGGATGTCTGGCGCCTGGCGCAATGCAGCCCGCAAGGCTGTCGGAAAATCCGGCGCATCGACTCCGATCTCGACTTGTTCGACCAGGCTGCGCACGTGGGTATGCTCGTACTCGAGTGGATCTTCGATGGTCACGATGTGCCGGGCCTCGCGCCGATTGATTTCATTCACCAACGCGGCCACGGTCGTGGATTTGCCCGCGCCCGCGGGCCCGCCAATCAAAACCAGCCCTCGAGGCAATCGGGAAAGAGCCTCCACTCCTGCAGGTAGATGGAGTTCGTCCAAAGAAGGAATACGCGACGGCAAAGCCCGCACCGCGGCTGCCGCGTTCCCCTTTTCCCGATGCAGGTTGATGCGAAAACGTCCTAAGCCTTCAATTCGGTAGGAAGAATCCGAAATGCCGTGCTCGCGGTACTGCTCCAACGCGCGCGGAATCAGGGCGGGCAGCACTGCAGCTTCAATTTCTGGGCCCGTAAGTTGCTCCGAGGCGATGGGCTGAACTTTACCCTCGAACCGGATACAAGCGGGCGCCCCCGAAATGAGCAGCAGATCGCTGCCGCCCTGCTCCACCAGCAGGGACAACCATTGATTCAAGCGTTGGACAGGGTTGGAAACGGGTGCTTGGTTTGGTTCGCGTCCCGGAAGACCGTCCTGGCTCGATTGCATCATTGCGTCCTCAACAGGGAATTGCCCCTGAAGCCAAGATATCAAAGAGATAGGCGGCCTCGCTTATGCCAAACGTCCCTCCGTGTCCGGCAAAACTTGCCTCTCCTTTTGAGTCACTTTGCCTTCTGGTCCCGCATCTAATAGCTAAATGGGTCTCGTGGCAGCCCTCAAGGAAACGCTTGACGTTCCCCGCATTTGCCATTAGATTATGCGGTTCCAAAGGATTACAGGTCCATTCGCAGTCCGGACTGAATTGCCTCTCGAACCCAGGCCATAACCCAGAAAAAGCAACTTTCAGGGTAGGTCAAGCATCTATAGGGTTGACTCGAATAATCCGTGTAAACCCATATTAATTCAGTGACTTAGATAGCAATCGCAAGACAATCGGTCACTGTGTGTACACTGCGACGAGTTCACCCAGAAAGTAAAGGAGAAGGTACCCCGATGCGTTCTGATCGCGTTTTTGAAGCTTTACATACTTTGCGGAATCGTTATATGCTCTGTCAGCTTGCCTCTAAGGCCACTCGGAAGTTTCACCGGCCTAGCACCCGCATTCAAGAAACCATGAATCAGGTATTGGACCGGATCGCGGGAGCGGAGCGACAGGCCGTTCTATCAGAGCCGGAAAATGTTGCTGAGGCGCAACGGCGGGCTGCTTAAACAGCCCCGCCTCCAGCCCCGCGAGTTGCAATTCTTCCAGCCGCACCCCCCTGTAAATTTCCCGTAGGTGATTAATGACCATCGCTGAACTCAAAGAAAAGAATATTACCGAG
>QIAI01000371.1:6247-6921 GCA_003224995.1 Acidobacteriota bacterium | reverse complement strand
AGGCGCAGAGCGAAAAAGAAGGCCACATCTTCGCCGAGGGCGTGCTCGAAATTTTGCCCGACGGCTATGGCTTTCTGCGCTCGCCGGACTACAACTACCTGCCGGGCCCCGACGACATCTATGTCTCGCCCTCACAGATCCGCAAGTTCGATCTCAAGACCGGTGACACCATCAGCGGCCAGGTTCGTCCTCCGCATGAGGGCGAGAAGTATTTCGCCCTGGTCAAGATTGAAGCGGTCAACTTCGAGTCGCCCGATGAAGCGCGTAACAAGATCCTGTTCGACAACCTTACGCCGCTTTATCCGCAGGAGCGCCTGAAGCTGGAAACCACCCGAGACAACGTAAGTGCTCGCGTGATGGACTTGTTGACGCCGATCGGAAAAGGGCAACGCGGTTTGATCGTTTCGCCGCCTCGTGCCGGCAAGACCATGCTGCTGCAGAATGTTGCCAATTCCATCACTACGAACCATCCGGAAGTGGTGCTGATCGTTCTGCTCATCGACGAGCGCCCGGAAGAAGTTACCGACATGCAGCGCTCGGTGAAAGGCGAAGTCATCTCTTCGACATTCGATGAGCCCGCCGCCCGCCACGTGCAGGTTGCGGAAATGGTCATCGAGAAGGCCAAGCGCCTGGTCGAGCACAAGCGCGACGTTGTCATCCTGCTCGATTCGATC
>QIAI01000371.1:0-6239 GCA_003224995.1 Acidobacteriota bacterium | reverse complement strand
AATGCATTGCAGCGTCCTAAACGCTTCTTCGGCTCTGCTCGCAACATTGAAGAAGGTGGTTCGTTGACCATCATCGCTACAGCTCTCATCGATACCGGGTCCCGCATGGACGACGTGATCTTCGAAGAGTTCAAGGGCACCGGCAACATGGAAATCATTCTCGACCGCAAGCTGGTTGACAAGCGCACCTTCCCGGCTATCGATATTCAGCGCTCTGGTACGCGCAAGGAAGAGCTGTTGATCCCGAAGGAAGACCTGACCCGGATCTGGGTGCTGCGCAAGGTGCTGAATCCGCTAAGTCCGGTGGAAGCTATGGAGTTGCTCATCGAGCGGCTGGCCAAAGCCACGGGTAACAGTGAGTTCCTGGCAAAGATGAGCCAGCTTTAGGGACGTTGCACGGCACATACATTCGCAGGTGAAAGCGGGGACTTCGGTCCCCGCTTTCTTTTGAAGGAAAACCCGTTGTTTGCGGATAAGCCCGCATCGCGTCCTGACGTTCACAAATTGGCGAAGGCGCATCCGATGTAGGTAGGCGATTTACGCGCGAAATGACTCTCCGAAAGCCCGGGCAAGTCCCAGAGAGACGGCCCGAACACGACGTTGTTCCGGCTCGTTCCCCTACAAGCTTTCCGGAACTTATAATGAGAATTGGGGTACGTCATCTTTTGCGGGAGGACATGTGCCTGGAAAAACGCTTTTTGCTGTGATGCTCGGCTTCATGCTTCTGTTAGAGCCCACTTTGTCGAGTGCGCAGAACCCAAAGCTTCCTCCCATACCTCAGACAGAGAATCCCACCGATCCGGCCAAGGCCAAGCTGGAACGCGACATGGCCAAGAAAGCCAACGAGGAACGACAGGTAGCCCTGAGACGCGACACCGAGAAATTATTCAAACTGGCGACAGAACTCAAAGACTATGTCGACAAGAGCAATGAGAATGTTTTGTCCTTCGACGTGGTGAAGAAAGCCGAAGAAATCGAGAAACTCGCGCACAGCGTGAAAGAGAAGATGAAGGCCAATTAGCGAGTTCGAAAGCTATCGGGACCCGCACCCTGACATATGATAGTTGCAACTCACTTGCAACATGTAAAGGGTCCATTTACATGCCTCTGCCAGAAACCGAAGTTCCGGGTCGCCTGCAGGCGGAACTGATGTCGCGCGGCTTGCGCATGACCCGCCAGCGCCGCATCATCCTGAGCGTGGTCGAAACCGCCAAGCAGCACCTGGATGCCAGCCAGATCCTGCGCAAAGCTCACAAGCTCGACCCGCAAATCGATCGGGTTACGGTCTATCGCACTCTCAATCTGCTGAAACGTCATGGCTTGGTGGACGAACTGGACCTGATGCACCTGCAGGGCGAGAAGCACTATTACGAACGTCGTCCGCAGCGCGACCACATCCACATGGCCTGCCTCCGTTGTGGCAAGATCACGGAATTCGAGAGTGATTTGTTCGACCGTCTCAAGGGCCAGATCCAACGCGATTGCCGTTTCCACATCGTGGTGAGCCGTCTGGAAGTTGGCGGTTACTGTGGCCAGTGTCGCAGCCTTCCCTCCTGAGCATCGCCGTTGCAAGTAGTTGCATAAATCCTGAAACAAAAAATGAGGCCGGTGATTGACCCACCCTTCCCCAAGAATCTACGATGATGCGTGTTCTTCTTATGCAACCGAGTTGCAACTAGATCAACTGCTCTGCGGTGGTCACTCCTGCTCGCGCAATTTCTGTTACTGAGCCCGGTACTTATGTGCGCGCAGGAGAGCCCCTACTTCGTCACTTATGACCACCATCTCGAAGAACCGGGTAACCTGGAACTCGAAACTTACACGACTTCCGGAATTCCGCGTGCCGGGCAAAGTGCCTACGTTGCTCCTTACATGGAGATCGAATACGGGGTCACTGCCCGTTGGACCACGGAACTGTATTTGGAAGGTCAGGGCACGATTGGCGACAGCGCGGTCTTTACCGGATGGCGACTGGAGAACCGCTTCCGCATATTGAAGCGCGAGCACTTCATCAATCCCGTGCTCTATTTCGAGTATGAGCGTACCAGCGAGGCGACGCGTATCCAGAAAGAGATCGTGGGCGGCGGGCCGGACGTGACTTCCCCGAATGCCGATCTGCAGCCGTCAAAGAATCACGAACTGGAAGGGAAGCTGATTCTCTCGAGCACGCTGCATGACTGGAACATCGCGGGAAACTTCATTGCTGAGAAAAACCTGTCACAAGCCGAAGGCTTCGAGTTCGGTTATGCGTTTGGTGTGGCTCGGTCGCTAGCCACATTGGCTTCCGCAGCACAATGCCGTTTCTGTCGCGAGAATTTTCTTGTCGGCATGGAGTTATACGGTGGATTGGGGAGCACGGTCGATGGTTTCAGTGTGCACAACACGGCACATTACGCGGCACCCGTGGCTTCCTGGCAGGTCAGCGAGAACGGGTCGCTACACTTCTCATCCTCATTCGCTCTTACGCACGAAGGGAGTCCCGTCCTGCTTCGCTTTGGATACAGCTACGAATTCCGCGGGTTCAGCAGCAGGATTGCGCAATTGTTTGGAGGCAAGCATTGATGCGAGCGGTGTTCGTCGCTGTTTTCCTGATGGTGATCCTTGCAGTCGCCAACAGCCAAAATGAGGGATACCGGCAGGATCCTGGATGGCGAGCGCCTACGGAAGCCGCTGCTCGTCCGAATCCACTGGCCAAAAGGCCCGATGCCGCGGCCGGGGGAGCGAAGCTTTTCAAGAGAAACTGTGTCGAGTGTCACGGCGAAAACGGCACTGGGCTCGCCAACAAACATTCCGCCAATTTGCGGCTTGACGTGGTGCAAAAACAGAGCGATGGCACCCTTTTCTGGAAGATCACAAATGGGAACACCGATCGCGGTATGCCGTCATTCAGCCGCTTGCCAGAATTGCAACGCTGGCAACTCGTGCTTTACCTGCGTAATTTGAACTCTGCGGATATTCCTTCCAAAGCAAAAGCGAAATAACCAGCGAGCTGTTCACCACAGAGTCACAGAGGCACAGAGAACAGGAAAATCTTTTTTGCACCGGTGTGTTCCTTCTGTAGGCAAAAGAAAACGCCACTCGTTTTGGCGAATGGCGTCTGACTCCTGCGATCCCATCTCTTAATCTGCGGCTGCGTGGGCAGCTACCTTCGGGGCGGGCTGCTCCGCGCCGATTCGCATGCCGTAGAAGGAGCGATACACGAAAGAAACCGAGATCAGGAAGAACACCAGCGCCAGAATGTGGGTGAGCGCTCCACCCCTGCTGGCCAGCGACACGGCCAGTTCCACGGCCAACAATCCGAAGAGCGTGGTGAACTTGATGACCGGATTCATGGCCACCGAGGAAGTGTCTTTGAAGGGATCTCCGACAGTGTCGCCGATCACCGTGGCCGCGTGCAGTTTCGTGCCTTTTTGTTTCATTTCGACTTCGACAATCTTCTTAGCATTGTCCCATGCACCCCCGGCGTTCGCCATAAAGATAGCTTGGTAGAGGCCGAAGATCGCGATCGAGATCAGGTAGCCGATGAAGAAAAACGGCTCCACGAAAGCGAATGCCAGGGTACCGAAGAACACGGCCAGAAAGATGTTGAACATCCCCTTTTGCGCATACTTGGTGCAGATCTCGACGACCTTCTTGCTGTCGCTGACCGAAGCCTTTTCGACGCCTTCGAGCCGGATGTTCGCCTTGATGAACTCGACGGCGCGGTAAGCTCCGGTCGAGACCGCCTGCGTGGAGGCCCCCGTAAACCAATAAATCATTGCGCCGCCCGTGATGAGTCCGAGGACAAAAGGAGCGTGCAGCAGCGATAGCTTGTTCACGTCCGAAGTCAAGCCTTTGGTGAGCGCCATGATGATGGAGAAAATCATGGTAGTCGCGCCGACCACCGCGGTTCCGATCAGCACTGGTTTTGCGGTGGCCTTGAAAGTATTTCCGGCGCCATCGTTTTCCTCGAGCAGGTCCTTGGCGCGCGAGAAGTTTACGTCGAAGCCAAAATTCTTTTTGATGTCCTGCGCGATATTCGGGATGTGCTCAATCAGGGAAAGCTCATACACCGATTGCGCGTTATCCGTGACCGGACCATAGGAATCCACGGCGATCGTGACCGGGCCCATACCCAGGAATCCGAACGCCACCAGGCCGAACGCAAATACAGCCGAAGCCACCATCAACGCAGCCAATCCCATGGTGCTGATGTAATAGGCAATCGACATCAGCAGCACCATTGTCAGTCCCAGCCAGTACGCCGAGAAATTGCCGGCAACGAAGCCGGATAAAATACCCAGCGATGCTCCACCTTCCTGCGCCGAAGTGACGACTTCCCGAACATGCCGCGACTCGGTAGAGGTGAACACCTTGACCAGTTCTGGAATGACCGCGCCCGCAAGCGTGCCGCAAGAGATGATCGACGCCAGTTTCCACCACAACGTGGTGTCCCCGGCCAGATCCGGGACAATTAGCGCCGAGACGATGTAGGTAAGAAAGATCGATACCACGGAAGTGATCCAGACCAGAGAAGTCAGCGGAGCTTCAAAATTCATGCGATCGGCGTTTCCGTAACGCGCCTTGGCGATCGCGCTGTTGATGAAGTATGCGGCCGCGCTGGCGACCAGCATCATAATGCGCATTACAAAAATCCAGACCAGTAATTGCACTTGAACGGCTGGGCTTTTGACCGCCAGAAGGATGAAGGTGATCAGGGCGACGCCGGTCACGCCATAGGTTTCAAATCCGTCGGCGGAAGGGCCGACCGAGTCGCCCGCATTGTCGCCGGTGCAATCGGCGATCACGCCTGGATTGCGCGCGTCGTCTTCCTTAATCTTGAAGACGATCTTCATCAGATCGGAGCCGATGTCAGCAATCTTAGTGAAGATACCGCCTGCGATGCGCAGCGCCGCCGCTCCGAGGGATTCTCCAATGGCGAATCCAATAAAGCATGGACCGGCGTAATCGCCCGGGATAAAGAGGAGGATGAACAGCATGATCAGCAGTTCGACCGAGATCAGCATCATCCCGATGCTCATGCCGGCTTCCAGAGGAATCTGGTAAATGGGATACGGTTTCCCGCGCAATCCTGCGAAGGCGGTGCGGGAGTTCGCAAAGGTATTCACACGAATGCCGAACCAGGCAACACCGTAGCTGCCCGCGATTCCCACCAGGCTGAACAAGAGGATGATCGGCAGGGTAATGGCGATGGACTTGCCGGGTACGGGAGATAACCATCCGAAATACGCGGCGATGATGACGGCGATGAATGCCCAAAGAATAAGGATGAATTTGCCTTGCGTGACCAGATAGGTTTTGCAGGTTTCGTAAATCAGTTCAGAAATGTCCAGCATGGCGCGATGGACCGGGAGGTTCCTGAGCTTGGTGTAAATAACCAGGCCAAACAGCAGACCAAAAGCGCAAAACAGCAGCCCGATCATGAGCAGTTTGTGTCCGTCCAAACCACCGAGGAAGGTGACGTCAGAGAGGTCGGGAAGTTTCAGCGCAGCTTCGCCGCCGGTGCTTTCGCTGCCGGGTTGGGCCAAGGCGGCGCCGGAAAGGAGAAGAAGGGAGAGAATTGAAAAGGAAGTCTTGCAAATTCGGCTGCCTAGGGACGCAGCAATAGCCATCCAGGTACGCATAGAGGAGTCCTCCGATATGAAAGCTTTCGCGGGATCAAAACGTGTTTAGGTGCCTCTTACCGGCGTGCGGTGTCCCCCGGACGTCCTTATGTGGATGCCGGATAAGCGCATACCGGAGTTCCGAACACGCTTCCACTGCAAGACATGGAAATAGGAGTGCTGAGCTTGGCCGCGTCGGATTCAGTTCGGAGCCGAGGCCGGGCCAGGGAAGGCGAAACTGGTCCTGGAACAGCCATCAGCACAAAACGGGCATTTATAGCATGTCGGTGGAGGCAGGTCAAACCCTCCAAAGTAGATACAGTTGCATCGCTTTTGGTGCAAGAGGGACTGGATGCAAACGGCTGTGAGAGCGGGTTGCAAAAGGCTGTGAGAATAGGGGAAAAGCCCGCGGAACCAAAGGTAATTGCGGGCTACTTTCGCAGGCGACAACGCTTTGATATGATGACGGTGTTTCCGGCCGCCAATTCTTTGGCGAGCCGCCACACTCCTCAGTAGCTCAATGGCAGAGCATCCGGCTGTTAACCGGAGGGTTGTAGGTTCGAGTCCTACCTGAGGAGCCATTCTTTTGTGGGGCTTACGAATTCTGCATGCGTGGGCGTTAGTGCGCATGCCTCC
>QIAI01000370.1 GCA_003224995.1 Acidobacteriota bacterium | reverse complement strand
AGCCGCAGTTCGCTCACCACAGAGGCTCAGAGTCACAGAGAAAATAAGTATTTGTCGGTGGAGCGACGGGCGTCCTTGCCCGTCGTTTTTCGAAAGCGCAGGGAAAAGAGAATTTGGCTAGCCGGAAAAATCTACGCCCGCCCTTTCAGCCGTCCCTCCGGGACGGGTCAGGTTTGTCCAAAGCCTCCCGCCACTGAAGTGGCGGGCTATTTTCAGGCGACCTGTTTCCTAGTCGACCTGTTCTCAGATGACCTCAGACGAGCTGTTCTCAGGCGACCTGTTCTCAGCCACCTGTTTCTCAGACCACCTGTTTATGTTCGAGAAGATCAGCCGTGGGTTGACAAGCCGGAATCAGGGGCCGGGCACACCCGCCACTGCAAATTAAAGATTTCTCTGTGACTCTGTGTCTCTGTGGTGAGGACGTCAGGAAACTTTCTGTGGTGGGAATGTCAGAAAAACGTCTATGTGAACATTCAGAAAAACTTCTGTGGTGAACGTCAGAAAAACTTGGTCACGCCCTCTTCGAGCACCACCACCTGATCTTCGATTCCCGCGCTCTTGGCCTCTTTTTCCAGAAGTTGCAGCGGCTCATCGACCGGCTCGTGGGACAGGCGGAAGCTTCCGTAGTGCATGGGAACCATCCAGCGCGCGTTCAGATCGAGAAATGCGCGGGTCGCATCTTCCGGACTGGTATGCACGTTCCGGAATTGTTCCGGATTGTAAGCTCCGATCGGCAGCAGGGCCACTTCGGGCGCCAGCCGCTGGCCGATCTCGCGGAAGCCGGCGAAGTAGGCAGTGTCTCCGGCGTGATACACAGAATGCTTTTCGGAACGAAGCACGTAGCCGCCGTAGCCGCGATGCGAATCCTTCAAAATCCGCGCGCCCCAGTGCCGCGAGGGCACGTGCGTCACGGTGAGCCCGGCATGGCGATAGTGATTCCACCAGTCGAGTTCGATGATCTGATCGAAGCCCAGATCTGACACCAGGTCGAACACGTGATGCGGAATGACTAAGGTCGGAGCCCGCCCCGTAAGGCGGCGCGTGTGCTGCACGATGGCGCGCAGCGAGGGCCGATGCAGATGATCAAAGTGGGCGTGAGTCACCAGCACGAGATCAATGGGCGGAAGATCGTTTTGGGATCAATGGTGACGTTCAGGCCGCCCATCTGCACAAAAAACGCTGCATGTCCGATGAAGGTGACGCCTAACTCGCCATTGTGGACCAGTTGAGGCTTGTAGGTGCTGCCGGCGCGGGGTGTGACCGCGGAATGGCGGACCAGCCGCCCGAATTGCGTCGCCCGCTTGCGCAAGGCCGGATTTCGCAACGTCGCCTTAATCATGAAGCCCCTACAACCCCGGAGAACGCCCTCATCGTATACCTGAATTGGATGATTGCCAGCCGCAAACGACCCTCGTTCCTCGCCGCGGCTGCAGAATCTGCAAGTTAGAGAAACACTAGCGCTATTTTACGGCAAGTCCACAGCAGATTGCTTGACCCGGGTTACGATCGTCATATCTAATTCGGATGCTTCCACATCGGTCACAGACGGGGTTTTTCCCCGTCTTCTTTTTTCCACCCCGGGAGGCGGCCTGCCGCATCTCGATAACAAAACCTCTTTGGGAGATTGTGATGCGCGTGGCTTTTCTAGGGTTGGGAATCATGGGTCGCCCCATGGCGGCGAACTTGGTCAAAGCAGGAAACGAAGTGGCGGTCTGGAATCGTACTCCAGGTAAACAGGTGGAAGGCGCGCGTGTGGCGCAATCTCCCGCGGATGCGGCCAGCGGCGCCGAAGTGGTATGGATGTGCGTTTCCGATACCAAAGCAGTGGAAAGCGTACTGTTTGGTCCCCAAGGCGTTGAGTCGACCATCGGTGCAGGAGCGATCGTGGTTGATTCCAGCACGATTTCTCCTTCGGCGGAACACCAGTTCGCCGAACGACTTCGCGCCAAAGGAGTTGAATATGTAGACGCTCCCGTAACCGGCTCCAAGGTTGCGGCGGAGAATGGTTCCCTGATTTTTATGGCGGGCGGCGAAGAGGCGGTGCTCGCAAAACTCGAGCCGCTGTTCAAAGCCATGGGCAAGCAGGTGTTTCGCATGGGAGAAACCAGCAAAGGACAAGCTGCCAAGCTGGTGATGAATCTCCAGATCGCCCTGATCTTTGAAGGTTTTGCCGAGGCGCTGACTCTGGCGACCAAGCTTGGAGTCAACGTCGAAAGTCTGCTTCCCCTGATCCAGGCCTCGATGGTGAAGTCCGGTGTGGTCGAGTACAAGGCGCCATTCATCTTGCGACGCGACTTCACGCCCAATTTTCCCTTGCGCCTGATGCTGAAGGATATTCATCTCGCGCTGGATGCGGCCAAAGAGGCGCGCGTGAAATTGCCTGCCCTGGAGACGGTTGAGGAAATCTATGAAATGGCGGCCGAAGAGGGTCACCAGGATCTGGATTACGCGGCCACTCTCACCTTGCTGGAGAAATGGGCGGGCGTAGAAGTGAAAGGCGCGGCGTAAGCGGGTGTCAAATATCGCGGCCCCCTTATTGGATGGTGGAGCGACGGGCGTCCCCGCCCGTCGAGTCTGCGGCAAGATGTCGGCAGCGGCAGCATCCCGCGTGTTTTTCCCGCCAACTTAGCCATTAGCTAATAAAGCGCGCTGCGGTGGTTTGTGGGCACGCGTGGGGTCGATTCCGGGCCATACGTCACCAGAACAGCCAGGGACGCGTCTGCGGGCCTCCTGACACGCTGGGCGAGGCATTCCAGGAGAACCCTGTACCCCATTTCTGGCTTGGACGAGCGGCCGTTCTTTCGCTTTTTGTATAACTATAAGAATCTACATGCTTAAGCGCTGTTCAATGCGTCCCGTGTATAAAATGGCGCCTTTGGGTCGAGACTTATCCGCGTCAGGTGCAAGGGCATGAACGTCTTACTGCAATTAGTGGTTGGCGCTTTGGTGGGAATCCTGGTAGGCATTACCGGGACCGGGGGCGCCTTCGTCATCCCCGCACTGATCTATGTTTTCCGCATGGACCAGCTGCGGGCGCAGGGCACGGCGTTGATGATCTCGTCGTTGCCCATCTGGTTCATTGCGTTTATTCCCTATGCGCGCTCGCATCATTTCGATCTACGACTCGGATTGTTGATCGCGGTCGGTATCTGCGTGGGCAGCTATTTTGGAGCGGCCTGGGCACAGCACTTGCCCTTATCGGTGCTGCGGCGCGTGCTGGGCAGCGTCCTGATCCTGGTGGGAGCGCGATTCTTGTATCAGGCGTGAATGGGGGCGAAGGCTTTGCAGAAAAGATTTTAACCGCGAAGGTCGCGAAGGGCGCGCGAAGCTCGCGAAGGGCGCGCGAAGGTCGCTCGAAGGTCGCGAAGGGCGGGCGAAGCTCGCGAAGGACGCGCAAGGGTGGCGAAGATCGTCGAATCACAAAAAAGTCGTGGGCGCAGAGAGGTCCTCAGGAAAAGGGCGGTGCTGAAGTCCTGGACAGCCCACAGTTCGAATGGCGTTCCGAAGATGTCGAACTCAAAAACCTCCAACCTCCAAAACTGGAAACGTGAACTGAAAACTTGAAACTCGATTCAGTCTGCATCCTGCCAGCAATAGCACTCTCTATTTTCTCCGTTACTCCGGTAATGCGCCAAGTGGTTGCTATTACAGAACTATTACAGTGAGTGACCGCACTCCCCTGTTACCTTACAAATGCAACCTACCGAAACGGGGAAGATTTCACATGGAACTGGAAGCGATCGGGCGCAACCACGCCGGCGACGACCAAATCAATTGGGTGACCGCGATTTTCATGGGGCTGTTTCACGTAGGCGCCATTGCGGCCCTTTTCTTTTTCACTTGGAAAGCCTTTTTTGTGGCTTGCTTCCTATGGTGGGTGTCGGGCTCGCTGGGCATCGGGATGAGCTATCACCGGTTGCTCACGCATCGCGGTTACAAGACTCCGAAGTGGGTGGAATACTTTCTGACCGTCTGCGCCACGCTGGCTTTGGAAGGCGGACCGATTTTCTGGGTAGCCACCCACCGCATTCATCACAAGTATTCGGACCAGGAAGGCGATCCGCATTCGCCGATCGATGGAACCTGGTGGGCGCACATGGGCTGGATCCTGATGGGCAAGTCGATGCACCATGACACCACCACGCTGGCGCGCTACGTACCTGATCTGGCGAAAGACAAATTTCACGTCTGGCTCACCAAGTATCACTATGTTCCGATGATCGTGCTGGGCGTGATTCTGCTGGCCATCGGCGGCCTGCCATTTCTGATGTGGGGAATTTTTGTGCGCACGGTGGTGGGGCTGCACGCGACCTGGATGGTGAATTCGATCACCCACATGTGGGGCTCGCGGCGGTTTACCACGCGCGATCTTTCGACCAACAATTTTCTGGTGGCGATTCTCACCTTTGGCGAAGGCTGGCATAACAATCACCACGCGCATCCGACCTCGGCGCGGCATGGGTTGACCTGGTATGAAGTGGATTTGAATTGGTATGGAATTTGGGCGTTGAAGACGCTGGGTCTTGCGTGGGATATTCGCAAGGTGAACCTGACGGAGATCAAGCAGGGACTAGTGGCCGCGCCGAATGGCGCGCTGGTGGCGCCGCAGTTCACGGATTAGCACGTGTGGGTTGGCAGTCGAGGGCGGCCTTAGGCCGCCCTTTTTTGCTTTTGAAGCGGTACGGGTGTTCGTCCCGTTGGGGTGTCGTCCCCTGAAGGGGACTTGGGTTGTGGGCGTTCTGTTTCCCCGCACTTACATGCGGGGCTAGTCTCTGGCGTCACGGACGCGACTCTGGCAAAGCGTGATCGTGTAGCGCGGGCGCCGCACGCCCGCGGGCTAGTCTGTGACGTGCTGCGCGACTGCGGCAAACTGGAGAGCTCGGTCGGAGCGATTGCAGATCGGCGGGGGGAACGCGGGCGAGGGCGCCCGCGCTACACCCGCGAAAGACGCCCGTCACTCTACCGGCGGGCATTTTGCTCTGGGCGCTGCACCGGCATAGGACTCGTTCTCGTTCCATTCCCGTTGCGAGATACAATCTTCTCGGACAAGGCTTCGATGCAGATTTCCAGCCGGCGCAAGACGATTGCGTTTTTTATTGTGCTGGGCGTGTGCCTGGTGGCGTTGGCGGTGGCGCTCAACGTTGGCTGGATCATTCTGAACTGGCGCGAAGGCGTCATGCTGTTTCTGGGCGTGATTTTCTTCGCCGTGCTGATCGCCGGGTTGATCGTCAATACCAGCTTCCTGGTGCGCGAGATCCGGCGCAATGAGCAGCATGACAGTTTTATCAACGCCGTCACGCACGAGTTGAAGACTCCCATTGCGTCCATTCGGCTCTATCTCGAAACCCTGCAAAGCCGCGAGGTCGATGAAAAGCGCCGGCGTGAATTTTACCGCCTGATGCTGAGCGACACGGATCGTTTGCTGGGCACAGTCGAACAGGTGTTGAAGGCCGGTCAGGCGGCGCAGAAAGGCGCGAAGCATCAGCGCGTGCAGGTCGAGTTCGAGGCGCTGGTGCGGGAGTGCATGGACCTGGTACGCACGCGGCACCATTTGCAGGCGGACACGATCCATTATGAGGCAGGCAGCAACGGCGCCGGGGCGCAGGTTTTTGGCGATCCCGAAGAACTGCGCACCGCGGTCTGCAACCTGCTCGATAACGCCGTCAAGTACTCGGGCGGAAATGTTGACGTCGCGGTGCGTATGGAGGCCGGCGACAAAAATGTGTTGCTGCGAGTGCGGGACGCCGGCGTGGGAATTCCGCAGGAAGAGTTGAAGCGTATTTTCAAGCGCTTTTACCGGGTGTCGAGCCGGTCGCTGGCGCATGTGAAGGGCACGGGTCTGGGCCTGTTCATCGTGCGCTCCATTGCGCGCAAGCATGGCGGCAAGGTGTTCGCGGAAAGCGCGGGCGAAGGGCAGGGAACGACGGTGACGATGGAACTGCCACGGAGCTTTGCATAAATGGAGAGGGTATGAGCCGGGTGCTGGTTGTCGAAGACGAGAGCCATATCGCGAACGGGCTGTCGTACAACCTGGAAGCCGAGGGACATTCGGTCGAAGTGGTGGGCGACGGCGAGGCGGCGCTGGAGCGCCTGCTGGCCAAGAAAGAGAACTTCGACGCGGTGGTGCTCGATGTCATGCTGCCCGGCAAGGATGGGTTCGAGGTCGCGTCGGAGTTGCGTGAGGCGCGGAATTTTGTTCCCGTGCTGATGCTTACGGCCCGCGGGCGTCCGGAAGATGTGCTCAAGGGATTTGCGTCCGGGGCCGACGATTATTTGCCCAAGCCATTTGAGTTGGCGATTCTGCTGGCGCGCCTGAAAGGGCTCCTGCGGCGGAGCGAATGGGTGCATGCCGCCCGGAATTCGCCAGGCAACGGCGCGGCGGAAGTGAGTGAGCCGGCGATTCAAGTCGGGGATGTTTTCAAATTTCGCGGCAAGTCCATCGATTTTTCTACGCTCGAGTTAAGCACCAGCCGGGGCAGGATTCAGCTGACGCTGATGGAGGCGGATTTGCTGCGGCATCTCATTCGCAGCGACGGCCGGGTGGTTTCGCGGAAGTCGATTCTGGAACAGGTGTGGGATTTGAAGGAAGATACCGACACGCGGGCGATCGATAATTTTGTGGTGCGGTTGCGGCGTTATATTGAGGACGATCCGGCGAAGCCGCGGCACTTGCTGACGGTGCGTGGGGTGGGGTACCGGTTTGTGGCGGAGCCGGAAGTGTGAGGGTTCTCTGTAGAGCGCTGAACAAGCTGGCCGGCACGGACGAAAAAAGCAGGTCCTTCGCTGCGCTCAGGATGACTAGCGCAAAAAAGGGAAAGCAAAAGAGGAGCGCAAATTTGTTGGTTAGCGGCTGAAGCGGTCGAGAGGCGAGGACGCCCGTCGCTCCGACCGACCTCGATCGTTCTATCGCGGGATACTGAGGACTGAGAGCTGAAGGCTGAGAACTGAAGGCTGAGAACTGAAGGCTGAGAACTGAAGGCTGAGAACTGAAGGCTGAGACCTGAGACCTGAGACCTGTCCTAAAGCTGTTTCGCCGAGGCGCCCGCCGCTAATTCCCTTAACACGGTGAAGAATCCAGAAGCTGCTTCTGGATCGGCGAGGGTCTCCAAATCCACAGTGGCAGAGAAGTTTGGGGAGTCGGGACGGAAGTGGACTTTCAGGAAATTGTGTTCGCGGGAGGCCATCAGGGCGTTGACGACCGGGGTGAGTTCCTGGGTCCACTGGGCGCGGGTGGTGAGCACGACCGGGCCAGGACGAGTAATTTCCCAGCGCCGGCTGTCGTCGGAGGTCTTGCCGTTGCTGTGGCCACACCAGCGGTGGTTCATGACTTCAAGACGGAAGGCGGGCCGGCAGTCGAGGTCGGCTTCGAAAGTGAGGGTTTCTTTCTGCTT
>QIAI01000674.1 GCA_003224995.1 Acidobacteriota bacterium | reverse complement strand
GCCGACGACAATTGCTGCCGCTCCCCCGAGTGCCAACCCGACGACCTCTGTTTCGCAAGGTGCGACGGTTGCCAATCCGCTGGGCCTTCCGCAGAATGGTTCCTCGCAGAACGCTTCTGCAGCTCCTGCCACTCCGCAAGGCGCCACGGTTGGGAATCCACTGGGTCTTGCGCCCGGACAGACTTTGCAAGCTGAACCGTTTGAAGAAGCGCCGGAAACACCCGTTACCAGCAACGATGTGACTGCAGAGGCTCCCGTCTCCAATGCGGTCGTCGCCGATGCGATCGCATCCAGCGCGGTCGTCGCCAAGGCGATTGAGCCTGAGATGCCCGCGGCTCTTGCTCTGCGGGCAACCCATCCCGATTTCCGCACGGCCTTCCGCATAAAGTATGTCGCTGCGGGAACAGCCTATCTGGATGGCGGCCGGGGAGCTGGACTCGCCGAAGGCATGAAACTCGTAGTTCGCGAAAAGGCGACCGGTTCCGCGGTAGCAGCGGCGAGTGGTAAGGATGAAGACATCGTCGCGGAGCTGGAAGTGGCTTCTGTTGCTGAGGCCTCTGCGGTCACGGATATCCACACTCCGAAACGCGATGTGAAGCCCGGCGATTTGGCTTACCTGTCGGCGCAGGACGAGCAGTCCCTGGTGCAGCAGAATACGCTGAGCGCTACCCGCAAATACCCCACTGTGATTTCCTTCACGGAAGGCGACACGCTCGATGAGGAAGCCAGGGTACAAATTCCCCGGCCGCCGTTGCCTTCCGTAAACCGCGCCCGTGGTCGCATCGGAATCGATTACATGGGAACGTCTTTCCATGGGACTGGCGGTGGCACGAACACCAATCTGGGTCTGGTCGCTCGCATGGATATGACCCGCTTGGGCGGCACTTATTGGAACTTGAGCGGCTACTGGCGCGGTCGCTTGAATTCGAGTTCCTACACCGGAACGCCCACCGTGCAAGATCTCTTGAATCGCACCTATCACCTCAGCATGACCTACGACAATCCCAACTCCGCTTGGGTTGCCGGCTTTGGACGCATGTACCTGCCATGGGCGACCAGCCTGGACACGCTGGATGGCGGATATTTCGGGCGGCGCGTGAGCCACGGCGCGACCCTGGGAGTTTTTGCTGGTTCCACGCCCGATCCCACCTCTTACAGTTACAACCCGAACCGCAGGATTGGTGGCGCTTTCGTGAACTTCGAGGGTGGAACCTTCGACGCCTTCCGCTATACCAGCACTTCCGGGGTCGCGTTAAGCACCATCAACTGGAAGATTGACCGGCCTTTCGTGTTCTTTGAGAACGGCCTCTACTACAAGCGGTATGTGGCAATTTACGACTCACTCCAGGCAGATAGCCCCGTCGGCTACCAGGCGGGTGGATCACCCGGGGCTGGAATCGGTAGAAATTTCCTGACGGTGCGAGTTCAGCCGCACCAGCGCATCGAACTGGATGCTAACTATACTTATTTCAGAGACTTACCAACCTTTGATCCAACTTTGCTGGCATCCAACCTGCTTGAGAAGTATCTATTCCAAGGATTCAGTGGTGGTGTGCGGGTGGAAGTGCTGAAGAACATCTGGGTGTATACGAATCTGGGTCGCAGCAGCGCATCGACCGATAAGAGCCACTCCTTGAACGAGTTGTATGGCCTCACCTTAGGGCGCATTCCCTGGGTCCTGATCCGGGCGGATGCACATTATGCGCGCTTCAACAGCTCGTTTGGCAGCGGAACCTACGAATCGATCTCACTTTCGAGGACGCTGAACGACAACTTCCGTCTGGAAGTGCTTGGGGGCAAGCAGAATTTCGTGTCCCCGCTCACGAGTAACACCAATTCGAGGTTTATCACCAGCAACCTTGAAATGAACATGGGAACGCACTACTTCTTGCAGGGAGGGTACACCGTGAGCAGAGGGGCTACCCAGGACTACGATCAATGGCTGATGACTTTGGGCTACCGGTTCGACTCTCGGAGGGCAAAGGGCCAATGAAGTGGCAAGCCAAGTGCAACCATTTAATTGTGAAAATCTTACTAGCGACTGCACTCCTGATTTTGACGGCTTTGCCGTCCTTTGCAGAAACTACACTTCAGGAGCTGATTGGACGGGCTAACGACCAAGTCGCGAAATTCGTAGAACAGTTCTCTGATGTGAAGTGCACCGAGCATGTAACCCAGGAGAAGTTCAAAGCGGACGGCAAGACCGAGCTGAAACAAGAATCCACCTACGATTACCTGGTGATTCTCACGAATGCAGGCGGAGAAATCAGCCTGGATGAGTCGCGTCTCGCGGTGCACGAGCAGAACAAGGAGCAAAAGAAAGGCGTCTCCATGCTGGTCAGCAATGGATTCGCAACCTTGTTCCTGGTCTTTCACCCGTATTATTCCTCGGGCTTTGAATTCACCGATCTGGGTGAAGATTCGGTGAATGGTCAAAAATTCAGGAAGGTGCAGTTCAAGCACATTTCAGGAATGAGGTCCCCCGCGGCGTTGGCATTGCGCGGCCGCGAATATCCTTTGGACCTCGCTGGGGTGGCATGGATTGACCCGGTCACGGGTGTAATTGGTAAAATCGATGCAGGCCTGGCAAACAGCATGGAGGATATTGGCCTCAAGACCATGCGCTCCGAGGTTCAGTTTCAGCCAGTGCCCTTCAAAGGGTCCAAAGACGTCTACTGGTTTCCTGCTCAGGCGAGCGTGGAAGTCGAGACCCCGCGCCAACATTGGCGCAATACTCACAACTTTCAGTCGCCACTGCGGTAGCGCCGGTTCAAGATTGCGAACGCGGACATCGCTCCCGAGTGGCAGCCGGATATTTTCTTTTCGCGACTCTGATTGTCGCGCTATCCGTGTATGGGTTCGACTACTACACTCTGGGTTCGGCGGATCGACCCTTCTCCTCGAAATACCAGGCCCTTCGCCCCAGCGGCATCATTGGCCTGAAGCTGGGATGGCTGGGCGTTTTCATGTTTCTCGTCATCTTCCTGTATCCCTTGCGCAAGCACTGGTCCTGGCTGATGAAAAAGGGCAATTCCCGGCACTGGCTCGACTATCACGTCATCCTGGGAATCGCCGCTCCCTTTGTGATCGCATTCCACTCCTCGTTCAAGTTCAGCGGATTCGCCGGCATGGCGTTCTGGATCATGTTCGCCGTATCGGTGAGCGGTATCGTAGGCCGATATCTTTACGGGCAGATTCCGCGAAACTTAAAAGCCGCGGAAATGACGCAGAGAGAACTGCAGGAGTTTCACCAGCAGCTTGCGGGACAGTTACAGCAGCAGCGGCTCGTTTCCGAGCGCGATCTTAAAGCGCTTCTGACTTTGCCCAGCCGTGAGCGCGTGCAGAAACTCTCGATCATTACCGCATTGGTTTATATGTTTGCTCTCGATCTCGCACGGGCGGTTCGAGTGGCCCGGCTCCGCCGGCATGCCTTGACCTTGGGCGAGAAAGTCTCCACCCTTGGCGGCTTTCTCAAAACTTCAAATCACGACGTGGAGAAGGCGGTAGGAGTAGCGCGCGAAGATGCCGGGCTTTCCAAGCGCATTCTTTTCTTAAAGCGTTCCGAGCAGGTCTTTCACCTGTGGCATGTGATTCACAAGCCGTTCAGTTATACCTTCGCACTACTAGCGTTGTTCCATATCGGGCTTGAGCTCGCGATGGGCTTTCGGTGGTAGAGTTTCAAGAGTGGTATGGACACACTGATAGCCTTTATCGTTGCTGCAGCCCTGACCCTATTCTTTCTACGAAACTACTTCAAAGGAATTAAGGAACGGGACGCCAAAGCCCGCGCCGCCGCGGAAAAGGGAAAGCTGTTTTCCGAAGGCCCCAAAGCCCAGCACCCCCACATCGATAACACGTACTGCATTGGATGCGCCACCTGCACGACCGTCTGCCCTGAGGGCGATGTGCTGGCCATGCTCGGCGGCAAAGCCGTCATCGTGAACGGGTATAAATGTATCGGACACAGCCTTTGTGCGGATGCATGCCCGGTCGGTGCCATCACCATGGTGATGGCCAATCCCAGCATGGGCGCCGACATGCCCACGTTGACGGGCGAGTTCGAGACCACGGTTCCCAACCTGTTTATCGTCGGCGAATTGGGCGGACTCGCGCTGATCAAGAATGCCGTCAATCAGGGACGGGAGTGTGTTGACATCATTCTGAACCGATTCACAGCCCGAGGCACCGCCCGCACCATGTCGGATGTGCTTGACGTACTTGTCATTGGGGCCGGGCCTGCCGGGATTGCCGCCTCGCTGCGCGCCATCCAGCACAAGATGAAGTACCTCACCCTCGAACGCGACGAGATCGGCGGAACCGTCGCGAAGTATCCGCGGCAGAAGCTTGTGATGACCAGCCCGGTTGAATTTCCCATGTACGGCAAATTCAAGAAGACTGAGCTTTCCAAGGAAAACCTGCTTGCGTTTTGGGATAAGGTGCTGCATCGCGCCGACTTTAAGGTGCGCACCGGGCAGCGGGTCGAAGACATTAAGAGAGGCCCCGACGGGGTGT
>QIAI01000673.1 GCA_003224995.1 Acidobacteriota bacterium | reverse complement strand
AGAACACGGCAAGCGGGTTCGCATTTTTACTGTGGCTGAGGAGTTGCCTTTCGCCGGACATCCGACGCTGGGGACGGCCTTCGTGCTCCGGGGGTCGAGCCGCGTACCGGAAATTCGGCTGGAATTGAACGTCGGCCTGGTGCCGGTGCGGTTTGAAGAAGCGGACGGCGAGCCGGCTTTCGGCGAGATGACGCAGATTGAACCGGAATTCGGCGGCCAACACGACCGCGAAGCGGTGGTCAAGGCAATCGGGCTGGGGATCGAGGACCTCGATCCTGAGTTGCCGGTGGAAACGGAGGCATATCTTTCCAACAGTGGCGGGAAATTCTTCTATTTCGTTTGCCGGGAAACCGTCGATCCCGAGGCTCGGCTGCATGCTCGCATGCTTTTTTATGGTGGCGAAGATCCGGCTACGGGTTCGGCGGCAGGATGTGCGGCGTCGTGGATGGTAGCCCACGGGGTCGCTGAACCGGACGAGCGCGTGCTCATCGAACAAGGCATCGAGATGAAACGGCCGAGCAGAATTTTTGTGCGCGCTTCGAAAAATGGTAACCGTGTGGTTAACGTGCGCGTCGGCGGGAACGCGGTAGAAGTCATGCGCGGAGAATTTTTCTTCTGAAAGTGATTTGCATCACAGCGAAAAATCAGAGCACGCGCGAGCATGACAAAAGTCAATAGCAAAACTTTCCCATTGGCTTCGGCGATACTTTACAGAGTTTTCGTGCGCACGTAGGATTTGTTCACTCTGAAGATCTCCCATGGAAAAAATCAATCAAAGTCTTGAGACGTTTTCGGCCGGCCTCTTCCGGCAGCAATCTCACATCAGGGATCACCAATGAAGCCGAAACGCACGATCCTTTGTGTCGATGACAACGAACAGTCCCTGTCGATTCGCAAGGTGTTGTTGGAAACGCGCGGGTACCGGGTGATTTCCTGTGTGAATGGAGAGGATGCGCTGGCGCGGTTCAAGCGAGGCGGAGTGGACCTGGTCCTGACGGATCTGATCATGCCGGGACTGGATGGAGCCAAGCTGATCGAGGCCATCAACGCAAGCTGACGTTTTCCTTCCTAAAGGGATGCATGTGCCGTCCGAGTTGCTCGAACGCATCCGCCTTCTTCTCGTCCGCAAGCGCGGACCCAGCCGAACACAATGCCAGATCAATGGTGCGCGGGTGGGAGCGGCCTAAGGCGGACTGCCTCCGGACCGCCGTGTTCGTCTTCCTGTAGTATCGTTGATCCAGCATGCCATTCATCGAAGCGGTGGACCTGCGCAAGACTTACCGCGTGGGTAAAGTCGAAGTACAGGCGTTGTGCGGGGTAAGCTTCACGGTCGATAAAGGAAAATTTGTCAGCGTAGTTGGTCCGTCGGGCAGCGGAAAATCCACCCTCTTCTATTTGTTGGGGGGACTGACACGGCCGGACGGCGGACGGATTGTGATTGATGGCGAGGACATCGCGCAGTTGTCCGATGCGGAACGAACCCGGATGCGGAAGCGGAAAATAGGTTTTGTTTTTCAGAAATTCAATCTTCTACCCACGCTGGATGCGCGTTCCAACATCGAAATCGCACTCGATATCGCGGAAGCCTCTCTAGACAGAACGTACTTTGGCCGGATTACCGAACTGCTTGGAATCAGCAAGCGGCTGGCGCATCGTCCTGCCGAACTTTCTGGCGGCGAGCAGCAGCGAGTTGCGCTGGCGCGGGCTTTGATCAACCAGCCCGCGATCGTTTTGGCGGATGAACCGACGGGCAATCTCGATTCCAAGAACTCGGAAGCCGTGCTGGGAATGTTGCGACAGTCGAACCAGGAACTTGCGCAGACGGTGCTGATGATCACGCACAATCCCGAAGCGGCCGAGTATGGCGACCAGATCATCCACATGCGCGATGGTCAGATTGTTCCTCCGGAGCAGGATCCGCAGTGGACGGGGCACCACGACGACGGCGGTCGGGGGGCTGGGGCAGGTGATCCAAGGAGTAGGTAGTGCGCGGACCCGCGAAGCCAGAGCGCGTGGAAATGAATGGTTACCTTGGTTGGTTTGCCCGGCTGAAAGTGGTCGTTTATAATGAGCGCTGCTGGGCGGGAGTAACTCAGTGGTAGAGTGCGACCTTGCCAAGGTCGAAGTCGCGGGTTCAAATCCCGTCTCCCGCTCCATGAATGCTTTCCCAAGCCCTCACCTGAGGGCATTTTGCTTGCAGGGCCGATAACGCGGGTGCGGTAGACTTTTTTGGAGTGTGGCGCTACCTTAGAAGCGCGAGGGCGCGGTACCCAAGTGGTAAGGGAGAGGTCTGCAAAACCTTTATGCGTCGGTTCGATTCCGACCCGCGCCTCCAGATTTTCCTTGGCTTTCTGATTCTCAAGAGTTCTACCGGGTTCCTTCCTTCGGGCTGGTTCGCACACAATCGTCGAAAATTGGTCAGTTTCGGGGTGCGAGGTTCGTCAAAAAGTAGGTCGAAAGTCGAAACGGCGATTTTTCGATACGTCCCTGCCAAACTTCTCTTCGGAAACTATGCGGCTTACCCGTTTCGATAGGAAGTCCTCCAGAAATTTTTTTCCTTGCCGCACTCTGAAACGGAGGGGAATGCGGCGAATAGATTGACTGGCCCAAGAACCAAGACATAAAAAATGATCGCGTTCGTCAAGACCTGGATTCTGTTTCAGATATAAGAGGTGCTGTTTACGCAGCGCACTGCACACCTTCCAGTGCTGAGAATGTTCTGTGACTGCTGAGCGCCGGGTGCGCACGGCTCGGCGTGAACGCTTCGCAGCGCGATGGTGGCTCCACGAGATGACAACGGTCTTCGCATGACTGACTTCGGATTCGATGCCCGTGTTCTATCGACTACCGTCGCACCTGTCAATGCGCTCGGTAGCAGCTTGAATTTGCTATGACTGGGATTCGTCTGAATTCCCGCTTGTTACTTCCCTTTTGAGCGCGAGTCGAAGCGGTAGCCGAAGGTGAAGAGCCACTGGTCGTAACTTTGGCCGACTCCGCGGTTCCAGGTGTAGCCGGTCTGCACGAAGTAGTGCGGCCCTAGAGTGGCCTCGAAGGTTCCGGTTACAAAATGGGAGACATCATTGGTGCTTGGCCCGACGAATGACTGGCGACCGCCCAAAACTTCCCAACGCAGGCTCTCGTTGAAGTTGCGCGAGACGGAAATGGATTCGTAGGATCCGCTGCCGAATGAGCTATCGAATTTAGAGTAGTGCACATCGGTCCGCATTCCGATCCAGGGCATGCGGCCGACGGTGACGCCGTACAGTTGATTCCAAGACGGCTTGGCGTCGCCAGAGCGATTGCTGCGACCGAGCAGTGTGTAGGCCCAAACGTCCTTGAGCACCTGCACGCGGACCCCGCCACTGAAGCCCTGAAACAAATATTTATCCAGCAAGCCGGTGCCGACCAATTGCGCGTCGTAAGTAGGCACGTCGCGGAAGTAAGTGTGATTCAGATCGAATTCCAGTCTCGTGGTCGGCTGCACACGAACGGTCAGAAAGCTGCGGCTGATGCCGGCACCTGGGGCCGCGACCTGTGAGTTGCCGCTGGGACTATCCGCTTGCAGCGAGTGGTAAATCGATAGATAGCGCTTGTAGAAGATTCCGTTTTCGAAGAACACGAAGGGACGGTCAATGTTCCACTTGAGCATGCTGAGTCCCATGCCCGACGTGCTGGTGTAGCGCAGATTATCGAAGCTGCCGCCGTCGAAGTTTACGAACGCGCCTCCAATGCGACGGTCGGGGTTGTAACTCCACGAGGTGGGGTCTGGGCTAGAGCCGGCGAAGATTCCGGCGGTGACACCCGAACTGAGGCGCCGCGCAAAATAACCTCCATCAATGGAGTCGAGGCTGGTGGCCCATGGCAAGTAGAGCCTGCCAACTCCAGCCACAAACTTGGAATTGGGATTGTCGTAAGTCATCCCGATGGTGTAAGTGCGATTGATCAGATCCTGCAGCGTGGCTT
>QIAI01000369.1 GCA_003224995.1 Acidobacteriota bacterium | reverse complement strand
TTTCCGCAATCGAGATGCTGTTCGCCTTGATCGCAACGTCCAACAACGCGGGGGTAGGTTTCGAATTTAGCGTACCACTCAATTGCACCGGGGTCGCTCCGAGCTTTACCGCGAGATTTCGGATGGTCAGCATGTCGACAGCAAGATCGTCGGTCAGATCGTATTGGGCATTGATCGGGAAACCCAGTTCCATCCCCTGTATTTTCGGATTCTGCATTTCCATCTGACCCTGTGCGTTCAGCTTTCCCGATTGATTATTGATCTTGACGTCGCCACTAATTACCCCATCGGTACCGTTTGCTGCGGGAGAATTCAAGAATTTAGAAAGATCTCCGATCCTGACCTGCTTTAGGGTCAGGCTTCCCTTAAATGGTGTGCTCGCGGGCTCGCCGTTCACGATCGGACCACCTTCCCCTTGCAGCCGTGCTTCCTCCGAAGAAGAACCCGCCATGCGTGCGGCAGCATCCAGCGTAAATGGATGATCGGGGGAAAAGTTCTTTAGTGTGATATCGATGTGATCGTACTGCGAAGGCGTCTTGCTTTTTTGTTGATCCAGAATTGAGATCTGTCCATCACTAATCATCAGCTTCCCTAGCGAAAACTGTTGCTCCCCTGACGGTTCAGAGGGGGTCTTCGGCGATGGCTTGGATGGAGCTGGTGCTCCGGGCCCAGATGGGTGACTTTCCGAAGGCGTAGCTTGACCCGCCGCAGGGTGCCCCAATGAAACAAAATTCCAAATGCCCGATGAGTTCTTGATCAGGTTGACGCTCGGTCGCTGCAGCTCTAAAGAATCAACTTCCACCTGTTTGTGAAACAGGGGCAATAAACGTACGGAGACATCAAGTTCCTGGGCTTTTACGAAAGGCGCGTCATTGTTAAATGCCGGGTCATCCGCAATCGCCAGATTCTGGACACGAAAGCGTGGCGGGAAAACACTGAGACGCATGTCTCCTAGCGCAACATTCCGGCCCAGGCGTTTCTCCAATTCCGTCTGAATCGTGCCCCGGTATTTGTTGACATCGAAGGTGGCGGCAAATATCAACAAAGCCGCGACCAGCACGACAATAACGATTCCGACCCCGATGATCACCTTCCGCATGATGGACTCCTTCTGAATCTTCGCACAACCCGGTCTTTAATAAATGGGATGAAATTGGCAGGGCGAGGTTTGGCTGTCCCGACGCGAAGTTTTGCCTCATCCCTTACCTTCCGACCAGCATAACCCTGTAGGGAAAATCCTTAGCTACGCCGCCTTCTGCCCCGGCGCCTTAGCCTCGGGATGACCATGCTCGGCCGCCGCATGCTCGATCGTGGAGTTTATTTGTCCCCCGGACAAAAACGCCAATCCTGTAATGTAGAACCAAAGCATTAGGATCATCACCGCTCCCAAGGAGCCGTACGTCCTGCTATAGCTATTAAAAAAATGCAGGTATGCGCGCAATCCAGCGGAAGCTCCTGCCCAAAGCAGCACGCCCACCACGGACCCGGGCGTAATCCAGTACCAATGCCTCTCTTTTACGTCCGGCGCGAAGTAGTAAATGATTGCAAACGCGAGCACTACAAAGGCGACCGCCAATACCCACTGGAGCACTTTCCCGAAAATCAAAGACGCTGCGCTTAGCCCCACGATCTGTCCCACGAACTCCACCAGGTTTCCGCCTCCGAGCACCAGCATCAACGCAGTAATCAGCAGTAGGGACATCGAGATCGTAAGGGCGAGAGAAATCAAATGAACCTTAATCCATGAACGACCTTCATGGACTTCGTATGCGGCATTCAATGTCGACATCAGCTGTGTCACGCCTCCTGAAGCCGCATACAGGGCGAACACGAGACCGAACGTCAGTTTCCCTCCCGAGGAGTTCTGAGTAACTTCATTCACCGTGCTGGTCAGCACCTTGTAGGCCGCCGGTGGCAACGCCTGTTGCGCATAGAAGAAAAGATCGCCGATCAGTTTGCCGCCTTCGACTGCAAAGATCCGCAACAATTCAATCAGGAACAACAAAAGAGGAAATACCGCCAGCATGAAGTTGTACGCAAGTTCGTATGCCCGATTGATCAGGTCGTTCTGATTCACACCGCCCCAAGTACGTCGGCCCAGTTCTCGCCACGTCAATCCTCCGAGATCCCAAATGGAAGAGATCTGCTCTTTGGCAGTCAGCGTAGATTGAGACATAGAACCGCCACGCACCATTCCGGACCTAGGATGCCGGAAAGCGGAAAGGTCGTTGGCTTAGGGAGCGCAAATCCTGGCGCTCACCCATGTCAAAACTTTCGATGGAGGTACATCAGGCAACTTCTGTAGTCGATTCCCCGCGGTTCGGCATCCTACACATGCGGGGCCCATCCACTTTCGTATTCCCGCCGCCACATCTTCATGGCATCCGTGTCATTCACAATGTGCGCGTTGCTGGCATCGATCTGGAGTTCTCGATTGACTTCCCAGGCAATGTTCGAGAGTTGCAGCATAGTAACTGAAACATTTCCGGTCGCGATGGGGACGTGAAGTCTCTCACCGCCCTTGATGGCGGCAATAAAATTAGCAAAGTGGGCATCCGTCATGGAATCGCGCCCAATCAGATCGGTGGAGGATTCCTTTTCGCCTGTCTTCTTTTCCCCCGTTTTATTGCCTTTGAGATCGTATATTTCGTAGCCTTCGCGATCCACGATGATGGTCCCATTCGTGCCGACAATCAAGGAACCGCGATCGCGTCCGTACTGCTTCATTCCCGAACAGCTCTTGCCTTCCCAGGTCAGCAGTTTGTCATCGTACTCAAAGCTGGTCACGAGTGTGTCGTAGAACTGCCAGTCGTCCTGGAAATGGTATCGTCCGCCACTGGCGGTGACTCGCTTCGGATATTCCACGTTCAGAGCCCAACGGCAGACATCCACTTCGTGGGTGCCATTGTTCAGCGACTCTCCGGTTCCATAAGTTCTGAACCAGTGCCAGTTGTAGGGCTGCACGTTATCTCGGTACGCTTGCCGCGGTGCCGGCCCCTGCCACAGTTCCCAGTTCAAGCTGGCGGGAACCGGAGCTCCTTTGCCAACTCCAATTGTGCTTCTGGTATTGGCGTACCAGGCTTTCGCGAAATATGGTCGTCCAATAAGCCCGTTGTGGATCTTGTCCACGACCTCGATAGTATGCGGTGAGGAGCGTTGTTGCGTTCCCATTTGCACAAGCTTCCCGTACTTCCGTTGCACCTCAAGCAGCAATTCGCCTTCCGCGGGATTGTGACTGCAAGGCTTTTCCAGGTAAACGTGCTTGCCTGCCTGTAGCCCGGCAATAGCCATTGGCGTATGCCAATGATCCGGAGTGGCAATCGCGAGCGCATCCACTTCCTTGTGCTGCAAAATCGTCCGGAAATCCGAAACTGTTTCGGGGGTATACCCGAGTTCATGTTTCGCATTGTCGGCAAATTTCTTGAGGATGTTGCTCTCCACGTCGCAGATGTGGGAGACACGGGCGGAATCGTGGTTCGCTTTCAAAGATGCTAGATGCGCATACCCGCGCCCATTCAGCCCGATGATTGCGAAATTGAGTCGATCGTTGGCTCCCAAAATCCGTGAGTAGCTCTTCGCATTGTTGCCGAGAATTGTTCCAGCAGTGCCAATCGCCGCCCAATCCATAAATTCGCGCCGGGTAATCATGGGAATTCGTTCTCCCCTCGATTGCAATTCACCCACATCAGATCAGCAGGTTACGCCAGCTTTCAGCAGCGTTTTCTTCATGCCATCCATGCTCGCTCGAGTGGAAGCTTCGGCTGTCCCGGCACCCCGCCAGTGTGTTTCCAAGCTGACCGCCAGGTGATAACCATCTCGAACGAAAGCTTTGAACTGTCCTACCCAATCCACCGTCCCCGAACCGACCGCCGCCCACTCGAACTTCTTTTTCTCGTCGCGCGCGACATCCTTAACGTGGCAATGTCCTATTCGATTCTTCGGGAGTAGATTGTAACCATCCGGATACGGCGTGGTCCCCAGCGCGGCAGCATTGCCTGGGTCCCAATTGAGCATGAAGTTTTCGTTGGGAACGGCTTTCAGCACCGCCACCGATTCTTCTCCGCTCGCAGTGTTGCAAGACATCTCGTTCTCGAGAACCAAGATCTTTTTCGCTTTGGCGCACTCTGCTGCCGCTTCTCTCAATTTCGCATTGATGGCTGCTCGATAGGGCTTCTGGTCCGTCAAACGCCAGAAATCGAAACAGCGGATGCGGTCGGTTTGGAATGCGTCGGCGAGCGAAATACAGTGTTGCAGCAGTTTGCCTTGGGTCTTTGCATCGAAGTCCGCATGAAATTGATCGCGCCTTTCACTCTGCTCCGAAAGAGGAGCGCCCGGCCAATCCGTCTTGAACAAAGGACTGGCAATATCCGTTACCCGCAATTTATATTGCGCCAGAATTTTCCGTGCGTCTTCAATTTCCTTCGGACTCAGGGTTGAGATGTTCTTGTCCCACATCGATCTCAGTTCAATCCATTGCAGCCCAAACTCCTGGGACGCAATCTTGCACGCCAGTTCTAAATCTGGCGTAATCTCGTCATTGATGACGGCCAAATGAAAGGGACAGCGAGTGGGTGAGACATCGGCTTTCATGGACTGCTCCCAGTATGAACTGAAACTTGCCACTGAAGCTGGCATTGTCGCCGCAAGGCCGGCCACCGCTAGCCCAGCCAATATTTCACGCCGTGTGTTGCTCATGTATCGTTCTCCCTTAAGTTTATTGCCGGAAACGGTGACGAGCTTCCGGGTGCCTGGTTAGGTACGATAGGCGACAGACGAACGCGCAAGTCATTCGACAATTGATCTAAAACACACTACCCGACGATGATCAACCAGGCAATTGCGCAGCTCTCCCATTTTTGGGTCGTGCTCAATATAGGTGGTATTGGCAGGACCATTTTCAGGTCCGTGCGCTGCGTCGCCTTCATGGTTTTTCTCGCCATCCTTGGGGCGAAGTGCCACGCGCAAAGCACGACAGTGAATGGCCTGGTCCGGGATTCCTCGGGGGCGGCAATTGCGCGCGCCCACGTCTTCCTGCGAAGCGGAGCGTTCGAAGTCCACACGAGCACAAATGAAGAAGGACGGTTTTCGTTCTTCAACATACCGTTGAGGCCGGGCTCAGTTGAGGTCACGGCAGACGGCTTCGTTACGTCGCAACATTCCTGGGAGAAGGGCCAACCACCGTCCCGTCTCGAATTCACTCTGCAGCTTGCTGCTCAAAAAGAGCAGGTCGTCGTGTCTGCAGCCCGCACCGAAGTGGCGCTCTCCGACACGCCCGGCAGCACCATTCTCCTCTCCCATCTCGACCTGACCGCCACGCCCGCACTTCGAGTCGATGACGTGCTTAGGCAGGTGCCGGGATTCTCTCTGTTTCGCCAATCCGGCAGCCGTACCGCGAACGCCTCTGCTCAAGGTGTTTCATTGCGCGGCTTGGGTGGCAGTGCAGCCAGCCGTGCGGTGGTACTGGCTGACGGAATTCCTTTAGTCGATCCGTTCGGCGGCTGGGTCTACTGGGCTCGCGTCCCCAGAGTGGCTCTTTCAAGTGTGGAGGTATTGCGCGGAGGTGAATCGAATCTGTATGGCAGCTCCGCCCTTGGAGGCATTGTGCAACTCCTCACCCGCCAACCTGAGGCGCCCGCCCTGAGCCTGGAAGCTTCTTACGGCAACGAGCGCACGCCCGCCCTCTCGGTCTGGACCGGCCGTCGCGTCCGTAAGTGGGACTATTCCCTCGCCTCCGAATTGTTCCACACGGATGGCTTCGTTATTGTTCCCGACTCGGTTCGCGGTTCAATCGATACAGCCGCCAATGCGGAAGACGCGACCGTCTACGCCCGGGTCGGACATACTCTCGGAAGCCGCGGAAACATCTTTGTCCGCGGCAACTTCTACACCGAATTCCGCAACAATGGAACTCCGATCCAGACGAATGACACCCGCATCGGCGAAGGCGCTGCCGGCATGGACAAGCAAATCAGTGATGCCGATTCCTTCACTATGCGCATCTATGGGGATGTCGAAAGCTACAACCAGCGCTTTAGCGCCATCGCCATCGACCGCAACAGTGAAACCCTAACCGATCTTCAGCATGTTCCTGAACAAGTCGTCGGGGGTGCAGCCCAATGGACGCATGTTCTTGGCAAAAGTCAGACTCTGATTGGCGGACTACCCAATCGCGGACGAAACGGGGGCGGACGACAGCGGACACTCGGGATCTTCGGAGAAGACATTTTTCATCACGCAAATTGGACGTTCATGCTGGCTGCTAGGGTGGACGACTGGAGAAACTTCAGCGGAAGTTTAGTCACGTTTCCGATCTCCGCTCCTCCCATCGCGACCCTCTATCCAACTCGCACCGATCTCGCTCTGAGTCCCCGTCTTTCGATTCTGCGTTCAATCAATCAACACTTGTCTTTCACCGCCTCAATGTACCGTGCTTTCCGCGCTCCTACTCTCAACGAGTTGTATCGAACTTTTCGCGTAGGCAATGTGCTGACCTCCAACAATGCATTTTTGAACCCCGAGCGCCTGACGGGAGCAGAAGCCGGATTGAACATTACCGCATGGCAACGCAAGCTCGATTTCCGCGGCACGTTCTTTTGGAGCGACATTGTGAATCCGGTTGCAAATGTAACGCTGGCCAGCACTCCCAATTTGATCATGCGAACCAAGCAAAATCTCGGGCGTACAAGATCTCGCGGCATCGAGATGGACACTGTGCTGCGCCCCGCCAACAACGTTCAGATTGCGGGGGGCTACTCTTATACCGCTGCGACGGTTATCAGCTACCCAGGGAATCCTGGCGGCATTAACTTCGTAGGTCTCGAGCCCGGGTCATGCTCAGCGTCACCGGGCGCTTCGTTGGCCGGCGATTTGATGATGACCAAGACCAGTTGCCTTTAAACGGCTTCTATACCATGGATATTTCAGCCGGGCGCTCCTTCACACGTAATCTCGAATTGTTTGCCGCCGCTGAAAATGTGCTGGATGGCCGTTACCAGGTTGCCCGCACGCCCGTGGTTAACCTGGGACCGCCGATCCTCTTTCGCATCGGCATACGCCTCAATTATCCTGGTACCACACATTAGTGGATGAGCTTGCTCCTACAACTCGGAGGCGTAGACCAGGAGCTCAGCCCGGTCGATCTCAGCACAGGTCTGATGCAGGCGCTGGACACCCTCGGTCGGCGTACCCGTGTTCTGGTGATTCCGCCGGATTTCACCCGTTACCACTCCCGCGCCGGCCTGTTGACGGCTGCCGCTTACGAGTATTACGGTGACCGGCTTCGCGCTGTTTTGCCTGCGTTGGGAACCCATTCGGCTCTTACTGCCGAACAGAAAAGTCGAATGTTTGGCTCGATTCCCGATTCCCTATTCCAAACACATAACTGGCGTACCGATGTCGTCCATTTGGGAGAGGTTCCTTCTACGTTCGTTGGCCAACAGGCGGAGGGCAAGCTCGACTATTCATGGCCGGTCGAAATCAATCGCCTCATCGTTGAAGGTGACTTCGATCTGATCCTCTCCATTGGACAAGTGGTGCCGCATGAAGTCGCCGGAATGGCTAATTACAATAAAAATATTCTGGTTGGCACGGGAGGACCTGAAAGCATTCATCGCAGCCATTACTTAGGAGCGGTCTATGGAATGGAGCGAATTATGGGCCGTGCGGACAACCCCGTTCGCCGTGTCCTGAATTATGCCGCTGACCAATACTTGCGCCAGTTACCGATTCTCTATGTCCTGACCGTGGTTGGCACGAATGCTGCCGGCGAATCCGTCGCGCGGGGCCTGTTCATCGGCGAGGGTTTGGATTGTTTTCACAAGGCATGCGACCTTTGTCTCCGCGTTAATTTCACCATGCTCGAGACACCGATTCAGAAAGCTGTGGTTTACCTCGATCCGGGTGAATTTAAGAGTACATGGCTGGGCAACAAAGCAATTTACAGAACGCGGATGGCCTTAGGCGATGATGCGGAGCTAGTCATTCTTGCACCCGGCGTGAAGGAATTCGGTGAAGACTACACCATCGATCAACTCATACGTCGGTTCGGATACCAAGGGACGCCCACCACTCTGGACTCCGTGCAGCATAGCCCTGAACTTCAAGCTAATCTCAGCGCGGCAGCCCATCTGATCCATGGCTCTTCGGAAGGGCGGTTCAGCATTTTGTATTGCCCGGGCGCACTCACTCGGGATGAGATTAGCGGGGTTGGCTTCCGCTATGGCGACCTCAATCGCATGATGACAAAATTCAGTCCCGCGGTGATGAAGCCTGGTTACAATCGCGTCGAAGGCGAGGACGTCTTCTACATCCCCAACCCAGGACTCGGACTGTGGGCCCATTGCCGTCGCTTCAAGGAGTCACGGCTCGAGGGATCAGAAAACACGAATACGCCTATGGCCAGATAAGCGAGTAGGGCTACATCGATTAAAAGTGCGCAAATTCCGAATTCCGGAGATTGAAGGCACGTTTAAGGCTGCGTCGTGCCCATTGTCTTCCCACCACCGCCGCTGGCATCGATAAGCTGCCGAATTGGCCCTACAACCATAAGAAGCAGGTCAGCTTTTGCGGTAGCCGCCGAATCCAGCATTGGAGATTGCTGTGTTCTCCACAGCGCCGGTGATGGTGCAAACCTTTCCAGATAGTCGAGCGCAAACAACCCGGAAGACCCGAGCATGGAAAGATCGGCAGACAGCGGTCCTAATTCTTGAAGCAGGAATGAATGATCCAACTGTGGGCGCAGTTTCGCATCGTTGTCACGCCAGGTCACAAGCGTAGTTCGAATCTGATTCTCGGCGACTCGGTCCTTCGCGCCGCTTTTCAAATATGTTTCTACCGCATCATGAAACCGTCGCGCCTGCTCACTTTCCGGCCGTACCACATCCGCCATACGGACCAGGGGAGCCCGAAAATCCCACACCCCCTTCAGTTTGTCCATGCGCTCATAATCTTTGACCGGCTCAATCACCTCGGCAAGGTTCCGTAGCGCTTCCATATCACCAGCTCCCGCCATCCGGCTCAATCCAGATTCGAGCGCCGACCGGTGCTTCATTCCAAGCCATTGCAGACGCCAACTAAATGCATCCATTCTGGCGTACATCGAATTTGTGTCTTGCACCTCGGCTGGGGACCACAAACGCTCTGCCACCGCCGCATTGCGCGGCCAGATTCTCGAATCGATATTCTCCGGCGTTATCCACTCCGACCACATGCAAGACTCGCCTCCCAGAATGCGACTCTTCTCTTCCGCACTCAGCAAAGCCGCCCGCCCGCTCATCGGCTCCACCGCATAGTGCCGCGACGCCGGCCACATCAGGTCCAGGTAATAACCGAAGGAAAGCAACCCGCGATATCCCTGTTGCGCAGCTGTTGCCAACGAATCCTGCCCGCGCCACGACTGCACCACCACAGTCTTCGGTAAATCCGGATGCAGAACTTCATCCCATCCGATCATGATCTTGTGGTGCTTGCTCAAGATCGTCTGCACCTTTTGATTAAAGTACGCCTGCAGATCCTGATTATTTTTCATGCCGTGCGCATGCATGAAGGCCTGAATCTTGGGATTGGTATCCCATTCATGACCGTTTACCTCATCCCCTCCAATGTGGACGTATTCATCCGGAAACAGCTTGGTCATCTCATCCAGAAATTTATCGAGGAACTTGTACGTTTCATCGCGCGTCGGGTCGATCGCTGCGTCCGGAGCGCCGGGCGTAACCTGGTAAGGCCCCGGCCCGCTGCCCAGTTCCGGATAGCCGACGAACATGGATCGGCTATGTCCAGGCATTTCGAATTCGGGCACGATGCGTATTCCCCGATCATGCGCGAACTCCACGAAATCTCGGATCTCTTGCTGAGTGTAATACTGCCCGTCGGAGCCCTCTGCTTGCAGTTTTGGGAAGCGCTTACTTTCGATGCGGAAGCCTTCGTTATCGTAAAGATGCCAGTGCAACACATTCATCTTGGCCGCCGCCATTGCATCCAGATTCCGTTTGAGCACTTCCAGTGGGATGAAGTGGCGCCCCACGTCAATCAGTAAACCACGCCATGCAAACCGGGGTTGATCCTGAATCGTCACCGCGGGAATTGCGAACCCCTTGGTCCCGACTCTCGCCATCTGCAACATGGTCTCTAACCCATGCAGGACGCCCAAGGGAGTTGGCGCGGTAAGCTTCGCTGCTGTGCTCGTCACCCCCAGCACGTAGGACTCATCGTCGCCCAGTTTCTGGATCTTTTCACTTCCGTGATCGCACTGGATCTGCAGTGTTACGGGAGTCGACGCGCCAGACTTTTCAGCAAACATCATCCCCGTTTCCAGAGATAATTGTTGCAAGAATCGGCGTATGCCCCGTTCCACGACTGGATCGTTGCCATTCACGGAGACTCTAAAGTTCCGGTCAATTACCAACTCCCCATTTCCTGCATGCACCGAAGCAGGCATTGGCATCAGGGTTCGTTGCGCTTCCACCTGCGCACAAACCGAATGAGCAAGAACCAACACCAACCCGGCGACCAGCAACGCTCTCATAGGCTCTCCCGACGAAAATGAAATTCAATGGAGCCCATCAGTCTAATTCAGGCCGGTCGTTTGTCCTTCATCGCTCAGAGTTAACCGCTTTTGGGGCACATCATTCGTCAAAGCGCCAGTGTCGCTCTTGCCCGATTTTTGATCCTCCACTCGCGCGCATGAGAGCACACTTCCGAGTCCAGCGTGCAAGCCAGGATACACGCACAAAACATGAAAGCGGTTGCCTCGATCCTTTTCCGTCGAGTCAACCGCCATTCACACCTTTTTTAATTTTGTTTCAATTTTGAACTAAGCAACCCGATCCGCGGCGCGATTCGCGCGTTCTGCGATATTCGTCAGACTCCGCGTGTTTCTCTTCGCTGCAGGGTCTGCTGCAGCAAAGAAGCACCTTGAGTTTCATTGAGAATTTCCGCGTACCTGCGGAGTGTACCGTAGGCGGCAATCTCATAGTGCTCGACCTTTTTGGCAGCTGCAATGATCGCAGCATCTCTTACGGAAACGTCGTCGGCGTCTGCGACTACGTCCTCTTCCTCGGCAATCAGAGCATCGATCCCTTTGTTTTTCTTTGATTTCACACCGCTGTCGGTGCGGCTCAGAATCTGTTCCAAACGTGCCGACTGTCCCCTCGTCTCCTGTAAATGCGTTTCCAGGGCCGATTTCGACTCAGGTGCAGCCGCGGCCTCGATCATCTTTGGAAGGGCATCGGTGATCTGCGACTCGCCGGAGTACATATCTCAGTTGATTGATGTAGAGCTCTAGCAAGCTGTCGAGGTGTTCCGATAGAAATTTCATGGATACGACTCATTCTCTTGTTTTTCTTGCGACGTGTGATGCCCTTCACTCGCGATCAGTTGTCAGTGAAGTCGTTCGACATAATCGCGTTTCTAGTTTCAGTTATGGAGTTAGTCCCGCTCTCAGACCTAAAGCACTCGTATAAATGCGCCTTTCACTGTATTGAGATTGCGTCCCCAGACCATCGATCATAAATGAGACGATCGCAAGCGGAATTGTGTTCGCAGGCTGTTGTAATTAGGGGGACATATCATGAGGGCTAGCAAGGCGTGGAAAGGGTGCGCGGCGGGAATTGTCGGAGGACTGGCCGCTACACTGGTGATGACAGGCTTCCAAAGTGTATGGAACGCTGCGGCAAGCCATTCAAATGGCAACGGTGCGGGCAGAAATCATTCAAATGGCAATCACGCTCGGGAAGAGGAGAATCGTCGGGCCCAGGCCAACAACCAGGATTCCGGTAAAGAAAATCCCACTGACAAAGTGGCTGAGAAGATTCTTGGGGTCAGCGGCCGAGAGCCTTCTCCTCAGGTAAAAAAGAAGGGCGGGGCCATCGTCCACTACGGGTTCGGTACTTTGATGGGAGCTCTATATGGTGCCGCTCTCGAATTCGCTCCCCGCAACTATCGCCGCGAAGCCATTAGCAGTGGTCTGCTCTGGGGAGGCACTTTGTTTGCCGTCGCCGACGAGATTGCACTTCCCACCCTACAATTGACCGACCGCCCCACCGAGACCCCGCTCTCCACACACATTTATGGGCTCGTCTCTCACCTCGTTTACGGGGCGACGGCTGGAGTCGTCACTCAAAGCATTCGGGAAAAGATATAGGGATCACTCAAACTATTTCTCACGGGCTTCGGAATTCGACAACAAAACGATTCCGCAGCCCTGACACGATCTCGTGAAGCACAAAGAATGCGTTTTGCGCGAATAGTAGCGCCACCCTAAAGCGTCTCAGATTGTCATTCTTCCCGAGAGTGGCTTTTTCCACTAAATCGCTGCCCAAGTTCTCTCATACGCAGGCGCTTTCGACGGAAGCGATCGCATTTTCAAATTGCTGTGCTCGTTTCCCCGGATGATGCTCCA
>QIAI01000368.1 GCA_003224995.1 Acidobacteriota bacterium | reverse complement strand
CGCCCGAAGCCGTCTTGAAGGCGCCGTTCGCGTCACCGATTTTCTCTAGCTCAGAGGTCGAGAAGTTCCCGTTGAGCATGGCGTCCGTAGGAACCGTGGCACGGAGCAAGCCAGTGTCCAGTACCTGGTAGTAATACTCAAAACCTGTGAAGAAGAACAGCTTGTTATGTGTCTTGGGAACTGGGCCGCCAATGGAACCGCCGGGGTAATAGTACTTATTCTGGGGTCTTTCTTGCTTGTTGGCGACGTTGAGAGCGTCATTGGCGTTCAGCACGTAGTTGCGGGCAGAGAAGAAGGCGCTGCCGTGGTACTGCTGGCCACCGGCCTTCGTCACCGACGTAATGAGAACCGGTCCTTTCTGGTTCTCGGCGCTGAAGTTTGACGTCAGAACTCGGAACTCCTGAAGAAAATCCGAGTTGGGATTGACCGGGGTGTCGCAATTGCAACCCGGATCGGATACGTGGGCGCCATCCGCGGTGATGTCGAGCGAGTTGCTGGGCAGCCCGTTATAGGTGAAGGCGTTGTTGAGCGGACTTTGGCTGCCGCCGTCCCCGTTGGCGTTAATGCCGATGACTTCGCCGGAGTAGTTTGCCTTGTTCGAACTGCCATTCTGGACGGCAAAGCCTGGCATGATCTTGATGTACTCGGCCGCATTGCTGCTGACCTGCGTCAAATCCTGCAACTGCTGCGCTTGCAGCGTAAACGACTTCTCGGGTGAGTCGATGGTCACAAGCGAGGTTGCTTCCGCGCTGACCTCAACCGTTTGGGTCGTCGAGCCCACCGCAAGATTGACGTTGATGTTGCGCTTTTCTGCGCCGCCCAGGCTGATGCCTGCAGCCTTATAGGTTTGAAATCCCTGTGCCTCAATTTCCAGGTTGTACTTGCCCACAGGTACCGATGCGAAGGTGAAGTATCCATCGCTGTTGGTGACGGTCTCACGGGCCGAGCCCGAACCTGCATCCGTAAGAGTGACTTTCGCACTCTTGACCACCGCGCTGGACGGGTCTGAAACTACGCCGGTCAAAGTGGCAAAGATTCCTTGCCCCCAAGCATTCGCGCCGAGCAGCGCGAGCAGACACACGATCACGGCAAACTTCGCTGTGTTCGACATGGAGAGTAACTCCCTTCGAATCGCAATCAATTCTTTTGCTGAATGCCCCAACGGCAAGAGCCCTGCGGTCCCACGCTGGACTGACTCCCACAAGACAGTCTGCACATATCAGGCCGGTAGTACTTTTGTATTAGCGCGGACGTTGGCGATTAAGCCCCAACTGCACAGCGAGTGTCAAGCACAAAATCGTTTTTCTGTTGGCAGACGTGATCTGGATCACAATCTCGACTGATTTGCGTCACAATCCGGCCGCAGAAATATGAACATTGGTAGAATCTGGAAATCAGTAGAACGGCGGGTCACACGTTACTCTTGCTGTAAAACCTGCACCGAATCGTTTCTTAGGCACCCAGACTAGCAAGCAGTCGGAGAACAGCGCGGAGTCTGCGATCGGTAGGCGAGATTGGCGCGGATGGCGGCTAAGTGCCAGCAAACTAACTCCAAAGGCGATCCCATGAACGCTCGTGATCCCACTCAGGCGTGGGATCAAAATAGCCGGTATTGGGAGCCAGATGCTGGCGCACGACGTCTTCGTTCAGGGTCACACCCAAGCCAGGCCCGTCCGGCACATCGATAAAGCCACGATTTACGATTGGGGTCTTGACGCCCTCTGCCACCAGAGAAGACCACCAGGGCACATCGAGAGAATGATTCTCCAGCGCTAGGAAGTTCAATGTGGCGGCAGCGCAATGAACGTTGGCCATACAACTCACGGGCGTTCCTGCGAAGTGCATCGCCATCGGCACGCCAAACTCCTCCGCCATATCCCCAATCTTGTGCGTTTCCAGAATTCCACCGGAGGTGGCCAGGTCCGGATGAATCTTGCTCACGGCGCGCTTCGCACACAGCACCTCGAACGGCTCTTTCAGATAGATATCCTCTCCGGTAAGAATGGGCGTGGGGCTTTCGTCCGAGATTTGCTTCAACAGATCCGTGTAGGTCCACGGAATTACGTCCTCCATCCACGATAGGTTGTATTTTTCATAGGCCTTGCCGAGCCGAATAATGGATTTCACGCCGAGATGTCCGAAGTGGTCCATGGAAAGCGGGATCTCCATGCCCACTGCGTCGCGCACTGCGGCGACGTACTGCTCGAGCATTGCGATGCCTTTATCCGTGACTTCCATCGCCAGCAACGGATGCGGCAGCTGGTTTTCTTCCCAGTCAGTAAGGCCTGAGCGGACGGTGACGGTGCCGGGTGTGTCGGCGACCATCTCGATTCCCAGATCCATTTTGAGCCAGGTGACCCCCATCGATTCTTTCCGCTCCTTCATCCGTTGCGCATAGATTTTGGGATCCTTCGACTCGGTGGTATCTGCGTAGATGCGGATCTTGTCACGAAACTTGCCGCCTCCCAGCATTGCGTAGACGGGAGCGTTGTAGACCTTGCCCGTAATGTCCCAGAGCGCCATTTCTATCGCGCTCACGCCCCCTCCCTGGCGCGCATGTCCGCCGAACTGTTTGAGCTTGCGGAAAAGCTTGTCGAGCTGCAATGGATTCTCGCCGACCATCCGGCTCTTGAGGAAGAGTGCGTAGGTGGCGCTGGCGCCGTCACGCACTTCACCGAGCCCGTACACGCCCTGATTCGTGTCGAGGCGGATGATAGGGCAGGGGCTTGGCCCAGGCTTCACGATCGTGGCTACGCGCATATCGGTGATCTTCAGGGTGGAAGGGCTGGAATTGGTGTTGACGCCTTTGGGGTACGCCTCCATTGATTCGGAAGCCAAGAGCGTGCTTCCAAGAACCATGGCAGAGGTTTTCAGGATCTCGCGCCGCTCGAAGAGTTTCTTGGTTGCATCCATAGACTCAATCCTCCCGTTCAACGTGCTCTTCATGCTCTCGTCGTGCGCGGGTTGCCGAAATCGGAGAGCCGTACACTGCTGGCTCGCTCGCGGGCACTTGCATTCAAGCGGCATCAGCGTGCTCGTAAATGAATGCGGAATTGTACGCTTGTAACATCAACATTCAGGTTTGACAAATCTTCGTCGATTTGAGAGCTTCAGGGGCATCTTTGCCCAGCATTCTGCAAACCATGCCACACGCATTCTTCAGCCGCTTTCTTTTTCCTGATCGGAGGTAACCGGATGATCCGAATGGCAGGCAATCGCAGCACCGGCACAATGCTTGCGCTCGTGTTCGTTGTTTCTCTGGCGCTGCCATTGCGAATGCAGGCGCAATTGCTGTCGTTTCCCAAGCAGGATCTGGTCGACTACACCGCGCAGAATCCTTTCAATCGGCTACCGGATGGCCGTCCGCAGGTTCCTGATGACCTGATCGAAAGAGCCCGAGGATTGTCGTCGGAAGAGGTGTGGGCGGTTCTTGAAGAAAAGGGATTTCGTAATCAGTACGCCGACGGATTCCAGGTGCTGCATCCGGGCAAGACCATGGTCGGCCGCGCGTTCACGGTGCAGTTTATGCCGCTGCGCTCTGACATCGAAGATGTCGCCAAAGCCAAGGCGAAAGATCGCGGCATTCCGCAATTGACCAATCAGACTGCCATCGACATGCTGCAGCCCGGCGATGTCCTTGTCGTTGACCTATTCGGGAAGAAGGTGAACGGAAACATTGTCGGCGACAACCTCTTCTATTACACGATGAAGGCGACCCACGGCGGAGGCCTGGTGGTCGACGGCAGCATTCGCGACCTGGATGGCATTTCGGAAATCGATATGCCCGCATACTTCCGTGCTGTCGATCCGACTCCGATTGGCAACGTCATGCTCACGGGCATTAATGTTCCGGTACGCATCGGAGATGTAACCGTGATGCCGGGAGATCTCGTAGTTGGCGACCGAGAAGGCGTCTATTTCGTTCCGCCGCACCTGGTGAAGGAAGTTCTCGATCATGCCGACGAGACTCACATTCACGATGAATGGACAAAGAAAAAATTCGACGAGGGGAAATATAAGTCGAGCGAGATTTACGGATCGCCCAAGGATCCGAAGCTTGTGCAAGAGTACAAGGACTATTTGAAGAAGCGGCTCGACGAAATTCACAGGCAGCGCAGCTCAAAATAACGGAGGTGCACCATGTCGAAGGGTAACGAAATCACGCGACGTGGATTCATGACGCGCGTTGGGCAAGGTCTGGTGGCAGCGAATGTCACGGGAATGCTGCTGAAGGATGCCTCCGCACAACTGGTCGTCCCGGAGCCTCCTGGCAAGAAACTGGGATGGGCCATTGTTGGGCTGGGCAGCCTCTCTATTCATCAGATACTGCCTGCATTTGCCCAATGCGAGAAATCGAAGGTTGTCGCATTGGTGAGCGGCCATCCCGACAAGGCCGCCAAGCTCGCGCTGCGCTATGGCGTCAACCAGAAGAACATCTACAACTACCAGAACTATGATTCGCTCAAAGACAATCCCGAAGTCGACATCATTTATATCGTTTTGCCGAACGGCATGCACTGCGAGTACACGGTGCGCGGACTGCAGGCGGGAAAACACGTTCTGAGCGAAAAGCCAATGGCCAATACGCCTGCCGAGTGTCAACAGATGATCGACGCCGGCCGCAAGGCGAACCGAAAGCTGATGGTGGCATATCGCTGCCGCTACGAACCTTACAATCAGGAAGCCATTCGTGTGGCGCGATCCAACGAATTGGGGAAGACCAAGGTCATTCTTGCGGATGCCGGCTTCAACATGAGCGATCCAAACCAGTGGAGGCTGAAGAAGGACCTGGCGGGTGGAGGATCGTTGATGGATATCGGCATCTACGCCCTGCAAGCCGCGCGCTACCTTACCGGTGAAGAGCCAGCAGAGGTGAATGCAATGATGTACAGCACACCTGGCGATCCGCGTTTTAAGGAAGTGGAGGAAGCGATTAACTTTCAACTGCGCTTTCCCAGCGGAATCCTCGCGAACTGCACGTCAAGCTACGGATACGCGTGGCAGTCGCACTACCGGGTCGTGAAGTCGGAAGGCTGGCTTGAGATGGATCCGGCAACCGCCTACAGCGGTTTGCGCATGCGCGTACACCAGGGAAACATGATTGAAGAAAAAGATCTGCCGGTAGTCGATCACTTTGCTGCCGAAATGGAGCACATGTCCGGCTGCGTGATGGAGAACAAGGAACCGCTCACGCCAGGCGAAGAAGGTCTGCGGGACCTGACGATTATGAAGGCACTCTACGAGGCGGCAAAGACGGGCAGGACGGTGAAGCTCTGAGTTGGGGCTTCACAGATCAACATCCGGAATAAGATGTGTCGTGGGCCTGCCGAGAATGGTACGGCGAAAGTCCGATCGTTCCGCGGGCTCGACTGGCCAACTGTCGCTATTCCAACTTCTGCCAAAGGATCAGGTAGACCGCCGCGATGGCGGCGGACGATTCAGCATCGTCTGCGTGATTTCGTCGAACGATAGATTGATCGCAGGTGCTGCGCAAAATGCCGAACATGCCACCGTCCGGACTCTCTTTTGCCAGGCATAGAGCCAAACCCGTGCTAAAATCCCGCTCGGCTCGGCGAAAGGAACTGTCCTGTGATCAGGACAGTTCACCGAGCATCCGGTACCTTAAGTGAAAGGGCAAACATGCGCGCTTACATTGCTGGGCCATTGTTCAACGAGGGAGAACGATACTGGAACGCCGAAATCGATTTGCGGATGCGCAAACTTGGTTTTACGACGTATATTCCGCAACGCGACGGCATTAAACTTCAGCATCAAAGCGATGTTCGCAAAATATTTGAGGAAGACAGGAATGCGGTGAGCCATGCGGACGTGATCGTGGCCAACCTCGATGGAATGGATGTGGATGCCGGCACAGCCTGGGAGCTTGGGTTCGCGCACGGTTTAGGCAAACATGTTGTGGGGGTTTACACCGACTGGCGCCTGCATTTCAAATGGCAAACCGTGAATCTCATGATTCAGTGCTCGGTGGACAAGTTGGTTTCTTCGCTCGATGAGCTAGAGGAATACTTGCAGCATTTTGCGGCCGATGCGAAGGTCGCCAGCTAGATTCGGCAGGACCTCATTTGGCGCCTCCGAATTCTTCGAGCCAGTTCTGCACGACAGTAATTCTTCCCCCGGTGGGCATTTGCACAATGACAAAGTTTTCTGCTTTTGGCCCTACGTCGTAGACATACGACAAGGTGTCGAGGGACAAGTCCGACCCGATCTCTTCGGAAGTGAAGAGACGTCGCGGTTGACCCAGTTTCAGGTCGGGTGTAACGCTTACCGCCACCAGGCTATTGGCAGGATCAACGTAGAAGATCTCGTCTCCCTTCGGACTCCAACGTGGATGGGTACCACCCGAAATTGAGATCTTTGTTTTCCGCTTACCCCCCGGAAAGCCCACGGCAAAAATATCCGGAAGGTACCCGGCAGATTCGTTCGACTGGAACAGCACAAAATGTCCATCGGGCGAGAGTTGCGGCAGAGTTTCGTCTGTGGGTGTTTGCACCAGAGGTGTGCCGTCTTTTGCGAGTGGCAGCTGCAGAGACCAGATGTCGCGATTGCTGTGGTTGGGTGAGAGAAAATCATAGAGAAGAGTCGGTCCCCCGTGACCCCAATTCAGAAATATTTCTTCCACGGCTCCCAGGGACAAAACCTTCCTGGCCTCGTTGCTCTGGTCCAGCGGTTGCAAAAACACGCTGCCACCCGAATCGAATGCGATCTGGTCTCCACCCGGCGACCATACGGGGTGTCTCCGGTCAGCAAAGGCCGATGTGATTCGCTCCTTCGTCCCACGCGAGTCGTGAATCCAAATATCGAATCCGCTGTTGGTATCTGCCCCCTCGGCTGCCACGCGCCGCCCGTCCGGGGAAATGCTTGGGTTTCGGATCACAGCTTGTGGCTGACCGATGGGTCCTTGCACCTTACCCTGCCGATCGACCCAAACGAGCCGGTTTTCTTTCTCGCGTCGGGTTCGATAGACGAGAGTGCCTCCTGACGAAACGGTTGGCGTCATCCCATCCGAAACCACCTGGAATGGTTCGCCTTTCTTCGCCAGTTTGTCGGCATCGAAGGGCACCGTCCAGATACTGAATGAAGCATTGCCGCGCTGCGTAGAAGAGCCCAACTGGTACAGAATGTGTCCGGTCCGAATGTAAGAGGCCCACGTGATGAACTCGGTGCGACTCACGACTGGAGTCCTGTGCCCGCCAGTCTGGATAACAATCTCCGAGGAGTTATCTTGTTTGAGGATTACGTACATCAGCTTGTCGCTATCTGGAAGCAGGTTGGGCCAATATAGCCAGTTCTCGCCCTTCTCTGGCTTCACGATTTGCCGGGGCTGTCCGCCTTGTTCATCGACTTCGTAAATGCCACCCGGACCTTGGCCGAACAGGATTGTGCCTTTGGCGGACCAGTAGCCGCCACCCCATAGTTCATAAGGAAGTCGACACAGCGCACTGATGCTGTCGCCAGCTTTGGAAATTTTGTAAAGCTGGCTTTGGGTGAAGAAGGCGATGGAGTCGCTCCGAGGCGACCAGAACGGCTGTCCCGCTCCTTCGGTCCCTTCCAATTTGCGAGGCGTGAGGGAGTGCAGGTCACGAATCCAGAGCGTCCCGGAATCACGATAGACGATCATGGTTCCATCCGGTGAGATTGCAGGACCATCCCATGGACGAATCTGGCTCTTATAAGGGAAATCGAAGGCGAGCAGGGGAGGGGGTTGAGCTTTCTGCTGGCTTATGGATTTGAGCATCCAAGTCGCGGCTATCCCGCAGATGAAAGTGGCGGCGAGGAACATGCCCCATCGCTTCCAGTCGAGCTGGCCAGCTGAATTTGTTTTAATTGCACTCGATTCGGTTGAAGTTTCAGAGGCCGCACGTAAGTCCACGACAAGGTCGGAGCTGTGTTGATAGCGAGCCGCCGGATCCTTTTGCAGACATTTCTCAATCATCCATTGCAATCGAATAGGCAGATTGGACTCAGATTGATCTAAGGGACGAGGCGGCTCATTCAGGATGCGGTGTATCGTGCTGTGGATACTTTTCCCTTCGAAGGGATGGTGACCCGACAACATTTCGTACAGAACTGTCCCAAAAGCAAAAATGTCCGCCCGTTGATCCACCTCCGCATTGTCGAACTGTTCGGGCGCCATATATCCCGGCGTCCCGAACACTTGACCAGCTGTATTGCTGGTTATCGAGAAGGTTAAAGTCGGAGAAGTGCCTTCGGCTGTTCCGGTTCGCGGCGGTTGAGTTAGTTTGGCGAGACCGAAATCGAGAATCTTCAATTGGCCCGATGAAGTGATGAAAACGTTCCCTGGCTTGAGATCTCGATGGACAATGCCGGCAGCATTGATTGCCGCTAAGCCTTCGCCAATCTCAAGGGCCAGCGAGAGAGCTCTTTGCAGAGGCAATTTGCCGCGATGAAGCAAAGTTTCCAGGGTCATCCCTTCCAGATACTCTTCGATGATGAAGTAGATCTGTGACCCATCTGGACGTGTCTCAGAACCGACGTCGTAAATGGTTGCGATATTCGGGTGGTTGAGGGCGGCCGCGGTGCGCGCTTCACGTTCGAAGCGAGAAAGACCTTCGGGAGCGGCTGCAAATGCGGGGGGCAGGACTTTGAGGGCGACTTTGCGTTGTAGCCGGGTGTCCTCTGCGAGGTAGACTTCCCCCATTCCACCCTGCCCGATTTTCCTTAAAACCTTGTAGTGGGAAATCGTTGAGTCGATCAACGTCGAATTGCCTTCCGAGGGGCGCACAGCTTATTCCTCGCTTGTGTAATATCAAGCTTCTAACAGAGGTTCCATGCGGGCCCTTCAATTACTAAGCTGATCATCCGCATTTTTGAATGAACGCAGATGCTACGCAATAGAAATTCATCCCGGGCGCACGTACTCTGGCAACGCAGATCGGATTTCTTGGACGAGCCCATCGTCCAGGACTTGGGCCGGAGCAACTTGAACGCTCGTGGTGTAGAACGGAGGCAGCCTCATTGCCATCTCGGACAACTCCGCGGAAGAAGCATTTCCGGGCAATAGAACGTATTGCAGATTCGAAGGAAAGCTCTCCGGAATCGGGCCTTCCATGGTTGAACCGTACGCGCCCAGCGCCATCAGGCCTTGTGGCGTGTTCGGATCAGGCGAGTAGAGAAATACAAAAGTCCCGTATTTCGGGTGGGTCAACACGTTGTCGGCCTGCTCCTGGACTGACTTGTCCGGGTGATTCATTAACACCCAGCGGATGTGGGCATAGGCGCGAGTAACTTCCATAAACGCGGTGCGAATGGGGGAACGCTCTTCTGCCCCGCCTAAGCAAAGAAGCAAATTTCCAAACGGATCCAGAAACGCAACCGAATTGAATGCGGCACCGCGGTGATGAGCCCTCTTCGCGGCACTAAGCAACACCTTGCCAATTTCTTTTCCCGGAAGCCTCGGCTCCGGGCAAGTTACAGTGAACGCTTCCGGGCACGCTTCCAGCAAAGCCTTTTTTATTTTTGAATTGCGCGGCAGGTTCTTGGGATTCGTGAGATTGGCCGGATCTCTTCCACTGTTATTGTCGGCCGCTCGGATACTATTGACGCTGCTCTCGAAAATCGTCTCGGTGAGGAAATACGTAAAGGCACTGACGCTCTGCCTCGGGAAAGCGGCGTTTTTGCCGCCCTGAAAGGCGCGCTTCACGGGAGCGTCCACTCCATAATAAGAAAAAGAGGACTGAGCAACCCTTCTCCATTTCGCAGGCACAGAGGGAAAATCGAAAGAGGAGTTGTAGTTGATTCCCGCAAAGTCGTCGGATCCTGAAACCCCGACATTAAAACCTGCCGTCAGCAAAGCGCCTGCACACATCGCGCAGGGGTCGAGCGTCGTGACGACGGTCATTTCCCTGGGCTCAGGAAGACGTAGTCGTTTTCGATTCTTGAAGTACCAGTCGACGATCTGACGCTCGCCATGTGCCGTGGGGTCGTGAAGCAAGAAGAGCTTACTTTTTTCGTAAGGCTCCAGGACATTGTTGTGAAGGGCGCACCACACGGTTCCACGTCGATTGTCAATGAGAACGCCTCCCACGGCGAATGTGTTCTGTAGGGATGCCTCGATCGATTTATCCGCGGCGATTCGGACGGCTTGCTCAGCATTTGCTGCGTTCTTTGGCATTCGCATTATCGGCAGATTAGCTTCTGGGGAGGGCCATCAGTTGCAGCAGGAGTATACTCCCGGAAAAGGGACTTTATCGCAGCCGCTCGCTACACGCATTTTCTTCCACATCGCGCCCGTCGGTGATGGATGACGTTATATGAACAACGTTACAGCCCAGTCCTCCTCGTCCGAATCTCGCGTGATGGCACCTGATGATGGTATTTCGCTCGGACTTGGACTCACCAACGAATGTAATCTTGCCTGCTCTTTCTGCTACCGCGATCCGACTCGCTCGGACCGTCTCTCCCTGGATCAAGTGAAGGCAGTCATGGACCGCCTGCCTGTACGGTCGGTGAATCTCGGCACCGGCGAGAACGGCATGCACCCCGATTTCAAGACGATCCTGGCCTATCTGAAAACGAAACCGGTGAAGCTCACCATTACTTCAAACGGGCACAGCGTGGCCGTTTTGGAAGATAAAG
>QIAI01000367.1 GCA_003224995.1 Acidobacteriota bacterium | reverse complement strand
TGTGGAGACAAGGTCCTGCTAAAGGCAGGGACGACGTTTAGCGGAACCGTGGTTCTGCCCGCTAAAAATTGCGACGACAATCACTGGATTGTGGTGCGCACCGATGCACCCGACAGCGCCCTGCCTCCCGAAGGAACGCGAGTTTCTCCCTGCTATGCAGGAGTGGCTTCGCTGCCTGGGAGACCGAGTTTCAAATGCTCTTCAACCCAGAACGTGCTCGCTAAGATCGTATTCATGGGCACGGGCAGCGGTCCGGTCGTGTTCGCAGACGGAGCGAATCATTATCGATTAATCGGCCTCGAGATTACGCGCGGCACCCCGAAAGACACGGTCTTTAACCTGATCATTAATGAGCGTGGCGGGGCGGTCGATCACATCGTCCTCGACCGCTCCTGGGTGCATGGCACCGCACAGGACGAGACCGTTCGCGGCCTCATCTTAACCGCCAGTACGAATTTTGCAGTGGTCGATTCTTTCTTCAGTGACTTTCACTGTATTTCGATGTCCGGTTCCTGCGGCGATTCGCAGGCGATCGCGGGTGGCCTGGGCGACAAGACCATGGGCCCCTACAAAATCGTCAATAACTTCCTCGAAGCTGGTGGAGAGAACATCATTTTCGGTGGAGGCGAAGCCACTCGCACACCCGAAGACATCGAGATTCGACGCAATCACTTCTTCAAGCCTTTGATCTGGATGAAGGGGACGCCGGGTTTCGTCGGTGGACGCGACGGCCATGCCTTCATCGTGAAGAATCACCTTGAGTTCAAGAATGCTGCACGCATCTTAGTGGACGGCAATGTGATGGAGAATACCTGGGGCGGATTTACGCAATCGGGCTTTTCCATCTTGATCACGCCCAAAAATCAAGGCGGGATGTGCCCACTGTGCGTGGTGCATGACGTGACAATCCGGAACGGCACCATCAGCCACACCGGTGCCGGAGTTCAAATCGGTAACGGTCTCTCCGATTCTGGCGCTCTTTCCCTGGGTGCCTGGAATGAAAGCCTCCACGACCTCATCATCACTCACGTCAATGGCAAGACTTACGGCGGGGGCGGCTACCTCTTTCAGGAAGCCAATGGCAACGAGGTGAATCCTCTCCATAACATTGCCATCAGTCATGTCACCGCGATTGGCGATGATCCTCCGGCGGCGATGCTGGTCCTAGGCAATGACATTAAGCATCCGCTCGTAGGGATCACATGGAAGAACAATATTTTCTCCTCTCCCGGCCCCGGCATTATGACCACTGGCGGCGGTGCAGCCAATTGCGCTTATCCGGCTCTGGGGAACGGAGCCTTGGGCAAGCTCGACCGCTGTTTCACGAACTATGAGTTCAGCGGCAACGTTCTGATCGGTGCGACCGGCCCGTGGCCAGCCAATAACCACGCTCCGACGAATGTGGCTGGGGTCATGTTCGCGAGCGCGATTCATACGTTGCTGAGCAGTTTCGAACTCCTGCCCGTGAGTCCGTATTCAAATCAGGGGACGGATGGCAAGAATCCCGGTGCCAACGTAATCGCCGTACAATCCGCAATTTCAGGCGTAGTGCCCTAACCTGCTTCAACCCGAAACCGGGAGATTTGACAGGCATTTCACCGCTTGCCATAATCCCGGTTAGGGTTTTCTTCCCGGCATCCGAAGCGGGTAAACCCCGCTGATCCGCGATGTTACTCTCGCTGTTTGTTCTCGTTGCACTCTACACTCTTCTCTTCTGGGCAGAAGTCGCTCGGTCCTATCATCATCTCCACGTCGTTCTTTTAGCGTTCCAATATCTTCTCCTTCTTCCGGTGGTGGCACGCTGTCTGCGATCGCACAAAAATAGCTTCTCAGCCGCACATATTCCCATCCCCAATTTGACTACGATCGCGCTGTTGTTCGCTCTGCTGGCATTGCCATTGAGTTGGTTCAGCACGCGCGGATTGCTGAATCCGGATGAATCCGGATACTCCTTTGAAGCACGCACGTTCCTGAGTGGACACTTGAAGGCTCCCCCTCTGATTGGGGCCGCGACCAAGAGGGTCGACACTCCGGATGAGGTCTCCTTCGGCAATCACGTGCTTCGACCCGACGGGTGGTTTCCGAAATTTCCTCCCGGCTGGCCGGCGGTTCTTGCCCTCGGATACGCCGTCTCCATGCGCTGGATCGTGACCCCGATTCTGGGCATCCTTTCTCTGCTCACCATCGCGGCGATCGGGCAGGAGGTTTTCTCCGGAGATGCCGGACTGCTGGCCGCTTTCTTCGCTGCACTGTCTTCGTTTTACCTGGTGAACTCAATCGGGATGATGTCGCACGCCTTGTGCGGATTAGTATCGGCAGCCGCTTGCTGCTTCTTGTTCCGGGGTTTGCATACCGGCCGGCTCAGCTTCTTTGCGGCGATGTTCGCTGCCCTCGGATACGCGTTGCAAATCCGACCCTATACTGCCTTTGTACTGGCCGTCGTCATGACCGCGGCCGCGCTCTGGCAAACGCGCAACAATTCCGCACTGGCGATTCGAATATTCGTTCTAGGTTGCGTGATCGGCGGGATTGCTCTGGGCTGCGTGCTCCTCTACAACCGTTTGTACACTGGGAAAGCCTTACTGTCTCCGTACGCGCTCGCCGCCGGTGCGAGCGCTCCCTCTGAGCTTACGCTCCATCCGGGGCGCATCTGGCAAGGCATCGCTCAATACGGTCGGCAAAGTTTTGAAGAGAGTTTGATCGGCATGTTCCCGTTTGCTTACTTGTTAGCCGGGTACGCACTGTTCACCGATCGGGAACGGCGAAGCGAAGTGTGGATGCTGGCGGCAATTTATCTGAGCCTCTGGGTCGCTTACCTGGCTCATCCCAAAGGCTCCGGAGTCCTTTTTGGAGAGCGCTTCCATTTCGAAGGAATATTCGCAGTTTTCCTGCTGGCGGCACGGGGTGCATTCCTGCTGGTGCAGCGTTGGAATCCTTCTCCCAAGAGGGTAGGTGCATTGTTAGTGGCGCTGTCGATGATTCAGGTGAGCCAGCAGGCAGCGGCTGCGATTACGGTGGCTCGCAAGGGAGAACCTTACCGGCGGATTCGAGCGGCGACCAGCCATGCTCCGGCAGGAATTGTCTTCTTGCACGACGGTCCGGGCTTTGTGGCCAAACACTTCAATCTCAACCAGCCCGATTGGCCGAAGGCGGTTCACGTATTTCTGGTCGACGCTGAACCCAACCGGAGAAACGAGTGGGCTTGTCGCTATGGCGCGTCCACTTGGACCCTGGCACAGTACGATCCTAAGACCCACTCTGCGATTGTCACCACCCAACCAGCGCAATGCGGTTCGCCCCTGAACTCTCGTTAATGTCTGTGTTCAGCTTCTCTCAGTGTGTGCCGTTCGCGGCAGGCATGAGCGAATCGCTGTTATGGTTGTAGACTAAGACCTCGTCGAAGAAGGAGCCACGCACCAGAATTGGCGTACCGGTGCCTAGTTCCCGATCAAAAACATTCGTGAGCAGGATGCGGTCTGGTTCTCGATTCTCGGCAGGAATCAGCCACGGGCGGTTATGCTTCTGATGGCCCTGCAAGAATGATTTTGCGATCCGGTCGGCCTCCGACTCCGTCTCTGGAGCGCTTGGCGCTCTTGCCCATCCCAGGTGTTGGTCGGTATCCGCGGGAACACTGAACAACTGCAATTTCTGTGCACAGCCGAACCGCTGCAGATAATACTCCACACCAGCGCGCGCCAGCCCTGTAAATACAAGAGCGTCTCCAGGAGCCGCATTCTGACAGATCTCCGCACTGATCGCTTTGTCCGATTGTGCGTCTGGAAAGACGTTCGAGCTGTTTTCGAATACTTCCGTGCGCGTGCGAATGTGGAACCCAAGAATAAGCAAGAGAACGCCATAGGCGAAGGGCGCTCGCAATTTGGAATTTCCTAAGGCTGCCAGCAAACAGCCGAGGGTGGCGGCAAAAGCCGGTAGGGCCACCATGGTGTAACGGCCAGGCCAGTAAATGGGCCGAACCACGCTCACGAAGAGAGGGACAACCGTGCACAATACCGCAATGCTGACCAAAGCTGCGATGGGACGATAAGGCATCGACTCCGACTCTCGCTTCTTGAATCCCGCGATGCAAATCCCAAATACCGCAAGCAGGAAAACAAGTCCCCACTTCCTTCCACCATAGAACTCGGCAAACACGGTCAAGAAAGCGCTAAGGTGTATATGCGGCATCCAGTCGACTGCTCCGATCTCTGCCTGGTGCGGCACGAAGCGAGCCCATAGCGCGAGGAACGGCAACACCGACGCCACCAATGCCGTCGCGAGGGAGCGCCATTTCCCTGGTTGGAAAATCAACCCACACACTGCGTGGGCCAGCAGCACAAAAAAATACCAGACATGAACAAATGTTCCGATGGCATGGATCAGCACGTAGACAAGCCAATCCGACCGAGTGGCAGTTTTTCTCCAGAGAACACGAAAGAAGAACAGGGTTGAGAGCGCAGCCACAAATCCCAACAAGGAGTACATGCGCGCCTTCTGCGCCTGGTGAATGGCTTGCAGACTCACCACATAGAAAAAGCTGCTGTATACGGCACCCCGCCGGCTGCCCGAGACCTCCAGGCCAAGCAGGTAAGTTGCGGCCGCTCCCAAAAAATAGAAAACCACAGAAAGCAGGTGCACAGCGGGTTCGCTCGTTCCCTCAATGCGAGTCCAGGCATGCAGCAACAAGTAGTAAAGGGGCAGATTATTGTCGTTCCGGAGGTACTCGAAAATTCTGGCTGCACTGTGACCAGCGATCAGGACGGAATTTGCTTCATCCAGACGCAGGAAACGTCCCACGCCGACGATGCCAATGATGAGCGCCGCTATTGCACAGAACGGCAACAGCCATCCTTCCAACTCGTCCAGCATCCATTCCAGGCGCTTCATCTAGACTGCGAAACTCCAATCCCCACTAGCCTGGTCGAACGCTGCACGAGCACAGCGGCAAATGTAAAGGCTATGCGACACCGGCAGTTGCCGAATTGACTGCGTCAACATCGGCTCCCGGATCCCTTCCGCCCGCGGACGAGCCCGCAAAAGGAACCGCTTTCTTGCAATGCGATGCCTTACTTCTACACAGGCGATAGTTCCCTGCTCTCCCGCCGCGGAAGTCCTCGACTACGGAATCCGCATCCTTGGCGTAGAAATTTCCGTTCGGCCATCCTTTGTCCGAGCCGACGAATACATTGCCGGTCACGGCTGCATTCGCGAAACAATTCTTGACCACATTGGCCGGCCCTTGCACCCGCGGTCGAAAGGCGCAGTTCTTGTCTCCTCCGCCGGTGGGAAAAATGTCCGCCTCCCCCACGCTGATCAAATTGTCGGTGAACTCAAAATTCGCAATCTTTTCCCGGTCGACTCCCACGCCCAGAATAAAAACAGTGCGTGGAGCGAAAGCAGTATTGTGACTGATGCGAATATCGCGCAACGTCGGCTGCATCGAACTGACCTGCGCGAATGCGCCAAACCCTCCGTAGCTCTTACCATCGATGTCATCGAAGATATTGTCATGGATGCTGTAGCGCTCTCCGCCGCTCGCCGCGCCTCCAGCATCGGAGAGCCCGGTTCCCATGGTCATCCCACTCCCCATATGGCTCACCCGATTGAAACGAATCACCACGTCAGTCACTCTGCAGCTCGGACATTGATTGTTTTGATTTTTTGGGGTCAGGAGTATCGCAAAGCCAGCTTGACTGAACCCACCCCAGCTGTTTTCCATCACGTTGCCTTCCAACAACACCCGCTGGGCGTTCTTCAGCTCGAAGAGGTTCTTCACGATGAATGGCTTTCCGGAAGTTCCGCCCACAAACCCTGGCGACCCTTCGCGCCAGGTCAGCGGCTTGAACATGTAGTTGCGCCGGATTTCGATGTCAGCCGGACTGGTGGTCGCGGCGCCTCCTCCGAAAATAATATTTTCTCCTGCCGCTTCGAGGAAATTATTCACAATCTTGTAGGGACCCATCTCCCCAGAGCCGAGTCCCCCAGTGATGGTCTGTGCATCGATACAGGTACCGGTTTTCGCGACGCAGTGAAAGTCGTTGAGATAGGAATCGACCACGGCAACGTGACGGCTTCTGCCCAGAGCGAGCCCACGCGTAGTTTCATCCTGCGCGGTACCATGCATCCAAACCCTGTCAAACACGAGGTGATCGCCTACCGCGTCCCGCGCAAAACCGGCGAGGTTGTAAATGGCCTCTNNTCCAGAAACGACAGAGGGCCCACGCCTTTTTTGTCGTAGACAATTCTCGCCATGACGTTGCGGGACGAGGCGCAGCGATACTCGGGTCGGCCGGGAAGCGATGCGATTCCCGCATAGCAGGGACTGATACGCGTGCCTTCCGGCGGCAGATCTGCGTCATCGGCGCTGGTGCGCAGGATGATCCAATGTCCGTCGTCGCAGGGCTTGGCGGGAAATTTAAACAGACCGGCGAATTCCGTGCCCGCCTGCAGGCGGATGGTATCGCCGCAAGCTGCTTTGTCCAGTGCCTGCTTCAACTCGGGCGCAGTTTTCACCAGAATGGACTTGCCCGGTGCAGGCGTATCCGACAAGGCGGTCTTCACATAAACCCGCGGCAACTCCGCTGGCCCGTCAAAACGACTTGGATCAGGCTTGGCTTGGGTCCATCCCGAAAGACAACTGACCAAGATAAGAAAAAAAACGAGGGTCATCCGCGAAACACAAATACCCACGATCACCTCCATGCAATTGGCCAGAGCTTCTGCCTATTGTACGGCGACCGTGCTTTCGCTTGCTTCTGCGAGGGAAATTCCTGCAAGCCAATCAGCCATGCGGCCCACATTGTCGTCGTTCATCTCAAATGCCAAACCTGATTTCACGTCGGAATAGCGCTCACGCACGAACCGAAGCTTGTCAGCCATATCTGCACCGCTGGGGTCATCGTACGTAACCACACCTGCCGGACGTCGCCCGTTCTCGCTGGCCACCACAGGAATACCCAAGGCTAGCGATTCCAACACAGAAGCGGCAACTCCGTCACACGCGGGCGTTCTCAGGTACACGAAGCAACGGGTTAAGAGCGTCAAAAATTGATCATGATTCAGGTTCCCCAGCAGAAGCAGACTCGCGCGTTCGTCGGCCGGCCAGTTGGCAACAAATTGTTCAGCAGCCGGCACTTCTTTATCGGGAAATCCCAGCCAGATAAACCCTGCTTCCGGATCCTGCTCGCGATAGCGCCGCATGCCCTCGCGTAGAACATCCAGCCTGTACTCTGGACGGAAGGAGACATAAGAAAGGAGAACCCGGGGATACCTGGCCAGAAAAGCCTCGACCGCTGGCGGCAGTTCCACCTGGGCAAACTGGAGATACTGCGGTGAAAACGTGGCGATGGATTGCACGTTCTCAGCAGGTACCCCGTATTGCACAATAGCTTGGCGAATCGGTTCGCTATCGCAGGCCACCTTCCCTGCCAACCGAAATAGTGCCTTAAAGGCGTGATGCGCAAGACTCCGATCATGGCGCGGAAAGAAATCCTGCGAGAGTCCGCCATGAAAGGTGACCAGCGCCGGTTGGTTTAGAAACCGGCCGGTCACTGCTGCCGCCATGGCCAGCCAGTACCCTTTTTTCGACATGCCATTGACGTGCACATTCAGCTGGTAGCCGCGCAGAGAGTACAGCCAGATTTTTATGAGGTAATCCGGGCCGGATTGCACATCCACGTATTCCGGACTTTTAATCTGGCGCCCTTCGTTAATCTTCAGCACTTCGCAAACGTGCCCCCGGCGCCGCAACTCCTCGGTAACCAACTTCAACTGGATGGCCCAGCCGCACATCGGAGGAGGATAATTTCCGATTTGCAGAACACGAACTGGCGCCCGCGCGGACAACAATGCATTCGTCGAGCTCTCGCTCCGCATGCTGGCAAGTTCCAATTCGCGACTGGCGAACCAGCGGCCGAACGGGGTTTTGGTTTTTAATACAAGCTTTGTACCGAAATACCATTCATAGAGAGAGCGCATTCGCTGGAAGCGCGCGGGCGCGGACTCGGCGACCGGCGCACCTCCGAGTGCATACCCCAGCGAGAGCAGCGTCTCCCCAATCACGGATTCGACTTCTTGCAGTGCGCGCGGCGTCATGGCTTTTTTCCACCGAGCCACGGGATGAAATCCTCCGGAACGCGCATCCTTGCCGAACGAGGTGTTCGGTTGGCTCACCGACCCGATCCCCACTCGTTCAATCTCGGAGTAGGTTCGGTTGGCTCACCGACCCGATCCCCACTCGTTCAATTTCGGAGTAGTCCAGCTTCTGTCCGATGAATTCACCCAGCCCCGCCAAGGTCGCGTTCGGATCGTCCACCAAGTCTTCGTAGCGGACCTCCTTATAATCCGCGCCTAAGGCTCTGCCATGAGCACGCCCTGTGTTTACGATCCATTCCCAGTAAAGTGCGGCCGCTTGCAACTCCTTGCCTTGATCCCACGGCAGAGGGCGAATCCAGCCCTGTTTTTCGAGGGACAGGGCAACATCTCTCCCATCGCGAATGATGTGAACGATCAACGCGTTTGGAATGGTTTCTTTGATCCGGGGAATCGCCAACAAATGGTCGGGGGTGCAGTCCGCCCAGCGCTCTACACCCTGCTGGCGGGCCATGGCTTCCATGACGATTCTCAGGAAATCGCCCGCATTGGCGCACCCTGCCATCACTTCTTTCTCGATCTCTCTCGCGTCCAGCCCGGTTTTCGTAAATAGCGTGCTATGCATCCAGGCATTCAGCAAATTGCGCTTGTTTTAAAAACCTGGGATTCGGCGCGGTACAAGGCAAAGTTCCCCGCCGAGAGCAGCATATGGTAGAGAAGCGTCGTGCCGGAACGTGGGCAGCCCAGCACAAAAACAGGCGCCTTGCTTCGCAGAGCACTTGTTTGAGCGCTGGCCGTTTTGATTGCCTCGGTGGTTTCCATCAGCCTAGATCATTGCGAAGACGCGCCGGCGTTCCCCTGCCCTCGCTCGCACTTATGCGGTGGACCCTGCTACGCCGTGATTGACCAGCGCCGCATTGAAAATTGGTGGGGCCACACTCCCGCGAGCCGCTCCTGCCTCCATAAAATTGCGCTGCCACAACTCCAGCACCAGCATCCGCCAGAGAAGGCCGGATCGATTGCGTCTTCCGCGGGTATGTTCCTCAATCAACGCGCGCACCGCTTCCGGCTTGAAATAACCGCGCTGCAAAGTGCGCGGCTCGAGCAACACGCGCAGGAACTGATCCTTCATGCTGTCGCGCATCCAGTCGACCAGGGGCAGCTGAAAACCCTGTTTCGGACGATGCAGAAGGGCTGCCGGAATTCCCAGCCGCTCGGCCAACTTCTTCAAAATGAACTTACGGGTGCCAGTCCTGAACTTCCAATCCACGGGCAAGGCCGCGACCCACTCGACAAATTCATGATCCAGCATGGGAACCCGCACCTCAAGCGAGGTAGCCATGCTCATGCGGTCCACCTTGGTCAGAATGTCCGCCGCCAAATAGGTTTTGGTATCGAGGTAAAGCAAACGGCTCAACGAATCCTTCGCCGGCGCGTGGTCGTAGTAATGTCGCCATGATTCGAGCGGATCGGGAAGTTGGCTGGCAATCTGCAGGAAGTCCTTGGAGAAGAGGCTGCGCTCGCGGTGCAGAACCGGCAGATACGACACATCGTCCAGGTAACGATCTCGCGCCGTCAAGGTCGCATTCCACGCCAAATTCTTTCCATACATGCCCGCCGGTACCCAGGGATGTACCTGGTTGCGGTAGACGCGGCCGAGCCAGTCTGGAATGCGATCGAACTTGCGCCGCTCCATCGCCACCAGGTAGCGATCGTAACCGGCGAACAACTCGTCGCCGCCGTCTCCTGATAACGCGACCGTCACATGCTGCCGCGCCATCCGGCTCACGTAGTAAGTCGGCAACATCGAAGAATCGCCAAACGGTTCTTCCAGCATCGTGGACAGAAAGGTCAGGGTCTCTTCGAGATTGGGATCCAGGATGAGTTCATGGTGGTCGGTCGAGAATTTCTGGGCTACCAGGCGGGCGTATTCGGCTTCATTGAACTTTTCCGCTTCAAAGCCGATCGAAAACGTCTTCACCGGCTGGCCGCTGGCCCGCGCCATCAATGCAACAATAATGGAGGAATCCACGCCTCCGCTCAGCAGAGCACCGAGAGGGACATCGCTGATCAAGCGAATCCGCACGGCCTCCGTCAGTCGCCGCTCGAGTTCTTCAAGACACTCTTCTTCGGTCAGCGCGGGATGCGTGCCATACTCCGGAACATCCCAGAATTCCCGCACGCTGGTTTTGCCGTCCACATACTCCATCACATGTCCCGGAGGTAGCTTGTGAATGCGGCGAAACGCGCTATGGCTGTCAGGAATGTAGCCAAAATAAAAATATTGCAGCATTCCTTCCGGATCGACTTCCGCCAACTCGGGAGCCACTGCGAGAATACTTTTGATTTCCGACCCGAATAGAAGGCGGCCCTGATGCAGAGCATAATGCAGCGGCTTCTTCCCCAGGCGATCGCGGGCCAGCAGCAGGGCTTGCCGCCGCTCGTCGTATAAAGCCAACGCGAACATGCCGCGCAGCTTCTTCACGCAGTCGGCGCCCAGTTCTTCGTACAGGTGCACGATGACTTCGGTATCGGTATGCGTGTAGAGTTTATGGCCGCGCTGCTCGACCCACTTGCGAAGTTCCGGGAAGTTGTAAACTTCGCCGTTGTAGACGATCCAGATGCTTTTATCTTCGTTGTGAATCGGCTGGTGTCCCCCGGCGAGATCAATGATGCTCAGGCGCCGCATTCCCAACCCGACGGGGCCTTGTACGTAGATGCCTTCGTCATCCGGTCCGCGGTGCACGATGGCCTGGCACATGCGATGCACGTGCGCCGCTTCCGCCACTTCGCCCGGACGACCGATCATTCCGGCTATTCCGCACACAGCGCCACCTCCACCGTATTCGTGCCGGTCCGTTCGTGTTCCGCTTTCCGATTTTCCTGCATTTCTTCAACGACTCCAGGCCAGTTCGCGTTCTGGGTTTCCTTTATATCCAGGCTCCTGGTGAGAGCCGCCTTGCGGATCATTCCCAGCAGCTTGCGGTTCGACAGGTTTGCTGGCGATGGTGGAAAGTGCGCAGATGTAGCCCACGAGGAAATACGGAAACAGGTTGTATTCCGTCGACGCAAACATGGCGCCGGCAGCATAGCCCGCAAGTGCGGCGTACAGGGAACTGGCCCAGATTCGTATGTCGGGATCCTGAGCGTACCCCGGCATCTTGTACACCCTCTTAATGCGGCGCATGGAAGTGACCAGCAGGGCAATGAACAAAACTAGCGCCGGCACTCCTGCCTCCGCACCCAGTTCAGTGTAGGTATTGTGTGCAACGCGCCATTGGTGGGTTACCGCCGGAAAATTCCCGGGGCCCACTCCGAAAATCGGGTTGTGCAGCATGATGCTGACGCTTTCCTTCAGCAACTCGGTGCGCGCTTCCAGAGAGCCTTCCCCGTGTGCCTCCATCGTCCCACCGACCAGCGACCCTGCTGCTGGCCGGCGGACCAAGCTCTCGATACGTTGCCTGTACTTCGGGAAGGCAACCAATCCTGCCACCGCCACAACGCCAAGAATCACGGTACCGCCCACCAGCAGGTAGCGGCGCCCCTTCACGCCAAATTCCCAGATGCAGATAATGGCGGTGATCATCATGGCGATCATGCCGCTGCGCGAATAAGTGGCCACCAGCCCCACCAGCAGCCAGATCATGAAGAAAGCCCACATCGCCTTGCGCAGTCCACCCTTGGCAGCAAACAAAAAGCCCATGCACAGGGGAAAATTTATGGCGATGTTCATGGCTAAGTCGTTCGGGTTCTCCAGGATTCCCCTCTGAATTCCCATCAGACGTCCGTCCGTGGTGTGATGCACAATAATCGACGCGATCGTGACCAGCGCAACCGCAAATGCCTGAATATAGAGAAGGGTGCGCAACTCGCGAATCTTGGTGATTACCAAGGCAAGCAGCAAGGCTACAATCACGCCCTTGGAAAACCGGTTGATGACGGTATCGAGGGCACCGCCTCGCCATGCCGCCGTGAACACGGTCAGGATCATGTGCAGCAAAAGGACGAGAAGGATCTTGCATTCCAGCGGCAGCTTCCCGCGGTCCCTGCGCTTCACTCCGAATACCAGCGCCAACAGCGCGATTGCTCCGGAAATTTTGCTCCAGGGCAAAATGGCAAGACCCGGGATGAAGTCTTCTGGCCGGAAAAAATAGAAGAGCGAGAACAGCACCAGTGCGCGATAGGCCAGCGTGGTTCGGCGGGAAGCCGGAGGGGCCACCATCCCATCGGCCGGTTGCCATTGCATTTCCGTGTTCATGGTTAGCCGCAATACCTTCCCGCGCCGCTTCCAAAATTTCCAGCGGTGCTCTTGCTTACCGCGTCCATGCGACCTTCCGCCCGGTTACGAATTTCGCGAACGCTACCATGGCCGCCGTATTCAACACTACGAACGTAAATGCAGCATCGCCCACCCGGGTAATCGGACCGATTTTCAAGTGTGCCATTCCAAGCAGACTGAAGGCATAAAAACTTAACTGCAGGAGAAATGCTGCTCGGTAAAAAGGGTGCGCGAGGAACATGCATGCCAATAAAGCTGCCAGCAACGCAAATGGAATTACCAGCCGCAGCAGTTTGTGGCTGATAAATTCGAAGCGGATCGGGTTCGCCCGAGTCAACAACCAGGGCTGCATCTGCAGGAGCTGGTAGTTGCCGCTCAGGGTACGCACCTTACGGGCAAACTCACGCTCCGCTCCCAAGTCCGGCACATCCCATGCCCGGGCTCGCGGCTCAAACCGCACCCGGCTTCCGGCGCGCACCACCTGCATCGGGATGTAGACGTCGTCCAGCAAGGTTTCCGGTGGAATCGGAAGCAGGAATTCCCGCCGCACTCCGTAGAACGCTCCGGTGGCGCCTACCACCGAGCCCGAGCAGGATTCCAATTCACGAATCACCTTCTCCACTCTCCAGTACAAGCCCATTCCACCATTCTTCTCGCCGGCCTCCGGGTTGCCCAGCATCAACTCG
>QIAI01000366.1 GCA_003224995.1 Acidobacteriota bacterium | reverse complement strand
ACGTGCCAATCGAACGGGAGGTCTCAGCTGAGTCGGAACGACTCGCTGCGTGTGTCACGTAATCCCTCAGATGCAAATTCGTGGGGGAGGTTTGAAAAAAAATCAATCGGTTCGTTTAAGAATGCGGCCAGCGTCTCAAAAGGATTGCGCGACCGCATTCATAAATCTGCCTTACAGAATTAAAGCCGGAACGGAGCGCTCAGTAACCGGGCGGGAAACAGGATCGCTGCAGCAACGAGCGCAAGCACCCCATGCACGGCGATGCCGACAATTCGGAAGGGTAACAGCAACAACCATACGAATGGATACGCGATCAATGCGAGTAAGGCAACCGGCCAGCAGACCACGAATAAAAGGCACCAGGCCAGAAAAGTGAACATGAGACACCTCCGGTGCATCTTCAGTCTAAGTTACGAGCAGAGACGTCGAAAAGTTCCCTCAAACCGCATTGCGCGATCGCCCATGCCCCTATGACATTGCATGCCCCTTCCCTTTCCTCAGGAACCCACGTTCATCGATGCAGGCTCCTGCGGGGCTGCCAGGTACTTTTGCAGGAACGCGAGCGTGCGCCGGCGAGCGTCCTGCCAGATATCGCCGGTAAAGCCGTGACCGGCGCCGGGATAAATCTGCATCTCGTAAGGAATGGCTCTCTTCTCGAGAATTTCTTGCAAGTGATAGGCCTCTGTGACCGGCACGGTCGGGTCGGCATCGCCGTGCAGGATCAATGTGGGACAAAGGCGCCGCATGAAGAACTTCATCTCCTTGGGAAATCCTCCAAAGAAATCCACCACCGCTTTCACCCGCTGATCGACAGCGGCGACGGAGAGCGCGAGATAAGCGCCCAACGAAAAGCCCACCAATCCAACCGCTTCTGGATCCACCAGGGGATGTTGCTGCACATGGGTGATCGCATCCCACACGGTCTTTCCCCAGAGTGGAAACTGACGAATGGCGGTGTGCCTGTCCGCAACTCCGCGGGTGCCGGTGCGGTCAAAGTAATGCGGCACAAAGACCGCAAAGCCTTGCTGGGCCAGCATGGCGGCCGGATCCGACATGGTGGCGTGCCCTCCGCCGGAACCGTGCAGGCCGAGGATGGCGGGAAAACGCCGCTGCTGGCCTCCCGGGATGAAGGAATCGAAGGTAATCGATTGGCCGCCGGAGTGAAATTGCGAGACGGATTGGCTTACGGGGAACATGCGAATTTGGCGGCCAGCGGCGGATAGGTGGCGGCAGTTCTCACTATTTCACTCGAATTTGCGACGCTAAGTACAACTACCAGCTCTGCGCAAGCTTGCTGGCAGCCATCGACTCTCGGCCGTCAGCCAAGAACCAGCTTCTTCAAAGACTCTCCGTAGGGAGCTTTGGCGATGCCTCGTTCCGTGATAATGGCGGCAACGTACTTGGCCGGGGTCACGTCAAAGGCCGGATTTTCAACCGCCACGCCGTCCGGGACCATTTGGCGTCCTGCGATGTGGGTGACCTCCTTTGAATTGCGCTGCTCGATGGGAATACCGTTGCCATCGGCAGTCGCCAGATCGACGGTGGAGATGGGCGCGGCCACATAGAACGGGATTCCATGTTCTTTGGCGAGCACTGCAACTGTGTAGGTTCCGATTTTGTTGGCAACGTCCCCGTTGGCCGCGATACGATCTGCCCCCACTACGATGGCTCCGATCTTTCCCTGCTTCATCATCGCCCCAGCCATGTTGTCGGAAATCACGGTGGTTGGAATGCCGTCTTTCATCAATTCCCAGGCGGTGAGGCGCGAGCCTTGCAGGAAGGGACGTGTCTCGTCAGCGTAGACGTGGATTGTCTTCCCTTGCTCCACGGCGGCACGGATGACGCCCAGCGCGGTGCCATAGCCTGCAGTCGCGAGCGCGCCCGCGTTGCAATGAGTGAGGACGCCGCCACTCGAGGGCATCAAGGCGGCGCCGTGGCGCCCCATCGCCTGATTCGCAGCGATATCTTCGGCGTGCATGCGCTGCGCTTCTTCGACGATTGCCTGCTTGATCTGCGGCATGGGACGGATGCGCAGAGTCTCAAATTTCTCCTGCATGCGGCGGATGGCCCAGAACAGGTTGACGGCAGTGGGACGAGTTTCGCCAATGACTTTGCAGATCTGCTCAAAGTCTTTTTTCAGGTCGGCGACCGTCTCCGCTCTGGAATTCTTTACTCCCAGAGCGATGCCCATACCGGCCGCCACTCCGATCGCCGGAGCCCCGCGCACCACCATGGTGCGGATCACGTCAGCCACCTGCTCATAGCTTTTCGCAATAACGTAGGTTTCTTCGGTGGGCAGCTTCGTCTGATCGAGGAAGCGGATGCCTGCTTCAGTCCATTCCAGAGTTTGGATCATAGGCGCTGTCGTTGGTCGTTGGTCGTTGGTCGTTGATTTTAGAGCATAGTTCTGAGTTCTCAGTTTCAATGTCATCCAGAAATATTGGTCACTCGAAACCTGAAACTCGAAACTAGATTTTATGCTCCTGGCAACGGCTGCGAGGATGGTAGCTGGTTGCGGCCTTCCCGCAGACTTCGCAGGTGGTACTGACGGCTGCGAATTCGTTCGTTTCTTCGGTCTGGAGAAGGTGTTCTTTGCGCACTTCGTTCGCGTTGAAGATGGCGATGAAGGGCGCCGGGGATGCGGCTTGCTCAACGTTGCTACGTCCCCCCGCCTCCTGGCGCTCCACCAGGCACATTACGCCGACCACTTCAAATCCGAATTCGCGGGCGGCTTCAATGGCTTGAACCGTAGAAGCGCCGGTGGTGCAGACATCGTCGACGATGACCACTTTGGCGGCTCTCTGCCGGAAGCCTTCGATGCGCTGTCCGGTACCGTGTTGCTTTTCGGCCTTGCGGACGAGAAACCCATTCAATTCGCCGCTGATCACGGAAACCGCAACTACGATGGGATCGGCCCCCATGGTCAGGCCGCCGATTGCCTGCGGCTTCCAGCCGCGTTGCCGGATCTCGTCCAGAAAAACCTGCCCGGTTAATTGTGCGCCGCGGGCATCAAGCGTGCTGCTGCGGCAATCAATGTAATAGTCGCTGGCGGCGCCGGAGGATAGCTTGAAGTCGCCTAATTTGAAGGACTTATGGGCAAGCAGACGAAGCAGTTCCTGGCGGGCGGAAGGCATGTGGAAAGTTAAAGATACCACGGCTGGTCAGGAGCTAGGTGTCAGGTGTCGTGTCAGGTGTCAGGTGCCGGGTGTCAGGTATTGGATCTTCGGTTTCAGGTGCCGACTTTCGGATTCCCTTTGGAACAGCATGATTACGTCCCCCAATGGCACTCTACGACTCGCACCTCAACGATTGAATTTTTCCAGGTGTCGGAAGTGGTCGGTGGCGATATAGGTCAGCACGAAGATCCCTGTGTTGTACGCCATGTGCATGAGGACAGTGGCGGCAACGGATTTTTTCAGCGCTCGAACCGTGGTGAGCGCCACTCCTACCAGGAAAATAATCAGCACCGGTCCCCAGGAATACTTTAGCTGGGAGGCGTGGATGCAGGCGAAGGCAAACGCGGTGAGTACGATTGCACCCACGGGGGCCAGGGGAGTGAGATCCTGCCCGCCACTTTGCCGTGCGAGAACTTCCAGGATGAGGGCGAAGAACACCAGGACCAGGCTGGCTTTAAGGAACGCGGCACCGGCGAGTGCGTAGGCCACGAAACTCCAAGCAGTAAAACATGCCATCGGGAGCGCCCACCGCCCTGGGATGCGACCTTCCGGCGCGATCATTCTGGCAAATAGAAAGCCGAGCGTAACGGCGGACAGAAGGATCGCAACGTGAAACCGAGTCTGTTGCGGAAGGCGTTGCAGAGCGTAACCCCACACTGTAATGGCGAACAGCAGGTTTCGCCCTAGCCGCAGACGAGCGGCCGAGTGAAAAACGCCATGCAGCCAGTTCTCCACCACTGGATATAGAAAGCCGCGAAAGAACAACTCCTCAAAGAGAGGCGCGAACAGAATTCCGAAGAGCGACAGGATGTAGGCGTCCCGCGCGGTGCGGAAGAACTCGTCCATGGGCACGTTCTTTGGCATGGGGAGCAAGTTGCCCAAGGGCAATAGCGCTGTGCACAGCACGACTCCGCCCAGCACATAGACGGTCCAGTTCGTAGGCCAGTTCCAGCGTAGGGTGGCGAGAACGTTGTCACTGCTGCTCGATGCCAACAGCCTATACATCAGGAATATGACGAGGATGTACGCGAACAGTTGGCCCCCGACGATGACTTCCGGGCGCTTAAGCGCATCGACCCAAGGACCGCCTCGGTCGAAGCGTAGATGCACGATGACCGAAGTTGCCAAAACGCAGGCGATAATCGCGACCAAAGTGATGAAGGCCAGGCCTACGACATCCCAGATGGTCCACGCGGGGTTTTCAATGGGCGACGGTGGTGGCACAACCGGCAGGACGGTCTGAAAGGTCGGATCTGGCGTGAGTTGCGGTTCGGGAATCGGGTTCTCGGGTGCAGACACAGGTTCGCTTTTAATGTACACGAAACGAGAGCCGTGTCCCCCGAGTTGTGGGTCAGGTCGCTTTAGACCAAAACTTCCGCTTCTTCCGTTCTAACCGCAGGCTTCACAGTACGCGAGGGCTTGCTGCGGAAATCTTGCCATTGCAGGACGATGTCAGCCGACAGGATCGCGAAGGCAAGGCAGCACCACACAATGGTTTCGGTGACATGGAGGCCGAGTTGGTCCCAGCCGGTCACGCCTCCAATCACACGCACCTCGAGGAAGACAATGGCCACCGCGAAGCTGCGGGTCATCCATTGACGATGGAGGGTTACATTTCCGCGCAGGATGAAAAACATGGCAATCGCGGTGGTGCTCATCCAGAGGATGGCGTCGATCGCGCCCGCGATGCTGAAGGAGCGGGGAGCTCCCATGCGCTCCTGAAAAAATTGGATGTAGAAGCCAAGCGCTCCGGCGAGGAATACGCCGCCTACATAGATGCGGCCGATTACGCGATGGAACTTGGCGTAGCGACGACGAAGCCGGTCGGAGAACTGCATCGGTCCCAGCAGCAGCGCACATGCGCCTGCAATGCCGTGCGGCAGTAGATACCACTTGAAAGGCTGGTAATGCTCCCACACGGGATCGTGAGCATTGATGAGGAAGTTCTCGTTATGGCGAAGAACGTAGGCGACCATCAGGCCTACGAAGGCAAAGATAAGATATTTCGGGCGCAGCAAAGAACTACGCAATGCAGGTGCGGACGCCGTTGCCATGAGTCCCCCAGCCGGGAATTCGTATTGGATACGGGGAAGGGTACGCGGCAATATACAACAAAAACAGCGCAGTTATCTTTGTTGCAGGCCGTTTTGCACGCCCGGCTCAGTGAATTGGGGGAGCGCGGCTAAGCCTTGCGGCGGGTTCCGTTGCCGTTGAAATACTGGGTCAGGGCTTGTCCGGTATAGGACTTCTTTACGCGAGCCACCTGCTCGGGAGTGCCTTGGGCGATGAGGCGGCCGCCATCTTCGCCCCCTTCGGGGCCGAGGTCGATGATCCAGTCGGCGTTGCGGATCACGTCCAGATTGTGTTCGATGATGATGACGGTGTTGCCCAGGTCGGTCAGTCGATGCAGCACATCGAGCAGCTTTTTGACGTCGTCGAAGTGGAGCCCGGTGGTCGGCTCATCGAGCAGATAGAGTGTCTTTCCGGTCTGGCGCTTGGAGAGTTCGCGGGCGAGTTTGATGCGCTGGGCTTCGCCCCCGGAGAGCGTGACGGCCGACTGGCCTAGATGCACGTAGCCGAGGCCAACGTCGACCAGCGTTTGCAGCTTTTGCTTTACCTGCGGAATCTCATGATTGTAGCGGCGCCCGTTGCAGACTTCGCAGACCACGTAAACGTCGGGCAGGAAATTCATCTCGATGCGACGCTGGCCTTCGCCCTGGCAAGCCTCGCAGCGTCCGCCAGAAACGTTGAAAGAGAAGCGTCCGGGCTTGTAGCCGCGCTCCCGGGATTCGGGGAGCATGGCGTACAAATCTCGGATCTGCGCGAACACTCCGGTGTAGGTGGCCGGGTTTGAGCGCGGGGTCCGGCCGATCGGGGACTGGTCGATGCGGATCACTTTGTCGATCGCGTCCGCCCCGGAAATGGTCTTGTGATGCCCGGGTTCCTCGCGCGAGCGATAGAGCTGGCGGGCGAGGGCTCGGTAGAGAATGTCGTTGACCAGGGTGGATTTGCCCGAGCCGGACACTCCAGTGACCACGGTCATCACCCCGAGCGGGAAGGTGACGTCAAGATTCTTGAGATTGTTTTCGCGCGCGCCCAGGATCGAAATTACGTTCCCGTTGGTGTGACGGCGCTCAGGGCGCATCTCGATTTGCACCTTGCCGGAAATGTATGCGCCAGTGAGCGAGTCGGGGGCCTGCATGATGTCGTCGGGAGTGCCATGAGCGACCAGGCTGCCGCCGTGGCGGCCGGCGCCAGGGCCGAGATCGATGACGTAGTCGGCGCGGCGGATGGTTTCTTCGTCGTGCTCAACCACCAGGACGGTGTTGCCGAGGTCGCGCAGATTTTCGAGTGCGAGCAGCAGGCGATCGTTGTCGCGATGATGCAATCCGATCGAGGGCTCGTCAAGCACGTAGAGCACGCCCCGCAACTTGGAACCAATCTGGGTGGCGAGGCGGATGCGCTGGCCTTCGCCGCCGGAAAGCGTGGCGGCGGAACGACTGAGGGAGATGTATCCGAGTCCAACTTCGTTTAAGAACTGCAGGCGCTCGACGACTTCATGCATGATGCGCCCGGCGATAAGTTCTTCGCGCCCCTTGAGCTTGATTTTCTCGGCGACTTCGAGCGAGCGGCCGACAGAGAGTCCGGTGAAGTCTGAGATCGACATGCCGTTGACTTTCACCGCGAGGCTCTCGGGACGCAGACGCTTGCCGCGGCACGCGGGGCATTCGGTGGCGGACATGAAATCAAGAAGCCACTCGCGGTAACTGTCCGAGGAAGACTCTTCCAGACTCTGCTTCAGGTAGCCGAGAATGCCTTTGAATCCTGTTTTTCCGCCCTTGCCGGCTTCGCCGTAAAGCAGCAGGTTCTGAATCTTCTCGGGAAATTTTTCGAATGGCGTGCTGAGTTCAAACCCGTGCGCGGCAGCCGCGATGTGCAGCATGTGCTGCAGGTTCTGCGAGCCTGATCCGGGACCGAGGCCGCCATCCAGCAGAGGCTTCGACCAGTCGACGATGATCTTCGCGGGATCGAAATCGTATTTGCTGCCCAGGCCGTGACACTCGGGACAGGCGCCGTAAGCGCTGTTGAAGGAGAAGGATCGCGGCTCCAGTTGCGGGACATTGATCCCGCAGTCGGGGCAGGCGAGCCGGGAAGAATAGAGCGTTTCTTCCCCATTCACCACCGCGACCTGCACCAGTCCGCCTGCGAGTTTCATCGCCAACCCCACGGACATCTCGAGGCGATGCTCGATGCCAGGCTTCACCAGCAGGCGATCGATGACCACTTCGATGGTGTGGTTTTTGCGCTTGTCGAGATCGATCTCATCTTCCAGGTTAACCAGTTCGCCATCCACCCGGGCCCGGGTGAAGCCGTGCTGGACCAACTTCTCCATTTCCTTCTTAAACTCGCCCTTCCGGCCCCGAACGATCGGAGCCATCACCATTACGCGGTCCTCAGGGGTCAGGGACATGACCGCATGGACAATCTGCTCCGCCGATTGGCGAGTAATGGGCCGCCCGCACTTCGGGCAATGCGGCACGCCAATGGAGGCGTAAAGAAGGCGAAGATAATCGTAGATCTCGGTAATCGTGCCGACGGTTGAGCGCGGACTGCGGCTGGTGGTTTTCTGTTCGATAGAGATCGCTGGACTGAGGCCGTCAATGGCGTCCACGTCGGGCCGCTCCATCTGGTCTAGGAACTGGCGCGCGTAGGCGGAGAGGGTTTCCACGTAGCGGCGCTGGCCTTCGGCGTAAATGGTGTCGAACGCCAGGGAGGACTTGCCCGAGCCGCTCAGTCCGGTGATGACGGTGAGGGTGTTACGGGGGATCTCTACGTCGATATTTTTGAGGT
>QIAI01000365.1 GCA_003224995.1 Acidobacteriota bacterium | reverse complement strand
TCCACTGTGATGGTCTGTTGTGCAGTGATTGCGGAAAGCTTGTCTAGCTGGCCGCTTGGCCATTGAATCTCGATGGTATCCGCTGTGGTGGCCGAGCCCAGACCGAAGGTCAGCACCAGCTCGCTCTGGGAAAGATAACTGGAGCCACTGCGTAGCATCTGCCATTGCTTGGCACTGCCGGAAGTCACTCGGACCACGGCGCCGATTCCGTTACGATTCGACTTTGTGCCCAACAATTTCACCCGCAGGCTGTGATTCGTGGCGGCGTCGTTATGAAACAGCCAGGGGCGTCCGCCGTTGGTGGTGACGAGCACATCGAGCGCGCCGTCATTGTCAATATCCGCGTACGCCGCTCCCCGGGCGACCTTGGGGCTCGCGAAGGCTGCACCCATCTGTGCGGTTACTTCCTGAAATTTCCCCGCACCCAGATTGCGAAACAGATGTGGCGGCTCCGCGTAGGAGACGCGCTTCTGCACGCGTTCAATTTCGTTTTCGATGTGGCCGTCGGCGACAAAAATGTCGGGCCAGCCATCGTTATCGTAGTCAAAGAAGAAGCAGCCGAATCCCAGGGTAACGAGAGTATTGCGCCCCACTTCGGAGCGGGGCGCCTCATCGACGAACAGGCCGTTACCCTCGTTGTGGTAGAGCGAAAGCATCTGGTTGGCAAAGTTGGAAATCATCAGGCTGGGACGGCCGGAACGGTCGTAGTCGCCGACATCTACGCCCATGCCGGCGCGGGCGACGCCATCTTCACTGAAGGCAATCCCGGCGGAGACGGCTTTTTCTTCGAAAGTACCATTCTGCTTGTTGAGATAGAGCTTGTTGGGCTGAGTGTCGTTGGCCAGCAGGATGTCAGGCCAACCGTCACCGTTGTAATCGAGAATGGCGACCCCCAGGCTCTTCGAAGTTGGATCGCTAAGTCCGGATTTCTGGGTCGCATCCTCAAATTTTCCGCCCCCCAGGTTATGCCACAGGCGGGCGGAGACGCCCTTGTAGGACTCGGGTGTGCAGTAGGATTTGTGCGCTCCATCGAGTGTGCAATAGATATCGGACTGTGGAGTCCATTGCACATAGTTGGCGACCACCAGATCGAGCTTACCGTCGCGGTCGTAGTCCACCCAGGCGGCGCTGGTGGAAAGCTCGGTTGGTCCCCACAATCCAGCCGCCTTGGTGACGTCAGTGAAGGTGCCGTTGCCGTTGTTATGAAACAGGCGGCTTTGTCCGAGGGCGGTGATGAAAACGTCGTCGTATCCATCATTGTCGTAATCGCCAACCGCCACGCCCATTCCAAAGACTGAGATGCCGAGCCCGCTCTTGGCGCTGACATCGGTGAACGTGCCGTCGTGATTGTTGTGGTAAAGCTTCAGCGTCGATGGCGCTTTGCCGTGACCCGGCCAATCCTGCCCGTTCACCAACAGAATGTCGGGATAGCCGTCATTGTCGTAATCGATAAATGCTGCACCCGCACCCAGGGTTTCCGGCAGCCATTTCTTTCCGAAAGCCGCGTTGTTATGGGTGAAATGGATCCCGGCCTGTGCAGTCACGTCATGAAATTGCCCGGGTTGCGCGATCGCTGTGAGCGGGCAGGCAAGCAGCAGGAGAACGAATGGTGTGAGTTTGTTCATGGAAACTGTGATCTATGGCGTCGCACGCGCGACTTCGGCGCGCCGTGAATGCCGGCGAGCAACGCTTTGGGCGGAAGGCGCAGTCAAGGGAACCGAAACATGTTCGTGGATCGACTGGCGTTCGTTGTTGTCTTCCGGGTGAAGTTGACGGTATTTGCCCGTGATGGTCTGGGAGGATTCGTCAGCTTTAAATCGCAGGTAGAGTTCTTGATGAGCCTTGGCTAGTTTGTCATTTCCCAAACCGTTGTAGCAGAGCATGAGATTGTAATGCGCCTGAAGATCTTCGGGATCGATGGTCAGCACCGATTCGAGCACCTTGACGGCATCGTTGTACTTGCGTTCCAGAAACAGAATTCGCCCGAGATCGTTCAGCGCCACGCGATCGCGAGGATACTGTGCGATCACCTTGCGCAAGTGCTGCGCGGCGTCTTCGTACTTGCCTTCCGCGCGGAGCACCCGGGCATAGAAGTAGTGCGCGCGCGCCAGGTCTGGGCTGAGAGCAAGCGCCTTTTCCAGCACCGGGCGAGCGGCGTCCATGTCACCTTCCTGCACGGCAGTCCGTCCAAGGTTGACCCAGCCATCCGGATTTTTGGGATCAATTTCCGTAACTTTCTGGAAGGCTGCCTGGGCGGCTTTCAAGTCGCCCTGTAGAAACAAACCGATGCCGTAGTCATTCCAGCGCTGCCAGTCCTCCGGCTTGAATACGACCTTAGGTTCGGGAGCGGGGACATTCTTCGCGGACACGGGAAGACTGACCTCGCTCTCCGCAATAGCGACGATCGGGACGTCGGGAACTTTCTCTTGCTTGGCTGAAATTCCGTTCAGGGCAGCATCGAAGGTGACCTTGCGATCATCGTAGCTGGGCGTGACCTGTTCGGGATGGGTAGCGTCCGGTTGGCCGGCAAACGAAAACTGCGTGCTCCACCAGGCAAACTTGCGATAGCAGAGGCGGGCGTGCAATGTGATCTTGTTGCCCGCATTCTCGGGAATATGGACCCGGTAGTGCACAGTGTCGGCAGCGCCAGGGGGAATCAGGCGCACGTAAACCACAGATCGCGTGGCCCAAGCATTGCGCTTGTTGATGGGATTGCCATGCTCGTCGATCTGCAATGACCGGTAGAAGTGCGCACCAGGTTCTACTGGACCTTTGCCTCCATTTTCGGTCATGCCGCTCCAGAAAATGGTCTGGCCCTTCTCGTCGGTACCTTTCAATTCGAGCCAGGTATCGTAGGCATCCACGGTGCCGCCGGGAAAGAAGTGGCCGATTTTTTTGGTGCGCACGACTACATCCACGCGGACGGTGTCTCCGCGCCGTAGCCTCGGCTGCACGCGATTCAAAGGCGCGGTGACTGGAAGTGCCTCTCCTGCGACCCCGGGAGTGACCTTTGTCTCAGCCTCTTCACCCACTGCAAAGGTCGTCGCCACGTCGGATCCGGTGATCGCACCGGGCTTGGTAACGGCTTGCGCTGGCGACAAGGCGAAAATATCCACGCTTAGAATTCCTGCCTTCAGGAAAGCCTCCGTGGCTTCCAGTTGCTTGGCATCTTCATTGGCTGTAGGGAGAGCGGTATTTGCGGCGGGAAAACGATGAGAATGGACACTGCCGTCCACATTGCCCATATCTTTGGAGCGCTCCAGGGGCATGTGGCAATCGGCGCACTGCTGGGGCTTGGGCGGGTAATAAAACGAGCGCGCACCTTGTCCGGAAACACCGCTGGCCTGCCAGTTGTCATACTCATTGAAGCCGCGAATCCAGCGGTAATGGTTGACGGGCACATCCAGATGCACCTTGTGACACGAGGAGCAGAACTCGGCGGTTTGCGTCTTCATAAATGGCTTCAAGAAGGCGCGCCGGTGGGGCTCGGGATTCAGCTTGACCAGGAAATCGTGCATGGAACGCACAAAGGAATTCTTGCTGGCCGCGAGTTCGTGTAGTTCCGGATATTCGAGGTAAAAGTCGCCCTGCCCCATGGTGGACTTTACGGCAGCAATGGAGTGGCACATCATGCAGCCCAGTCCGGCCTGTGCCGGAGGCGTGTGCACGATCTGCTTGATGGGCGTGTCCATCAATCCGGCATACAAGACGGCGGGATCATGGCAGCCTCCGCACCACTTGGAAGGCTTGGTGCCGATGGTGTCCTGCATGTACTCGATGCTCTTGCGATACCATTGATTGTTGAAAGAGGAAAAGTGGTGCGCTGAACTGTTCCACTGGTTGTAGATGTCTTCATGGCAGCGTTTGCAGGAATCGGACTCCATGAAGAACTTGCTGGGAATTTTTCGGTGTCCGTAGACTTGGGCGGAACTGGGGAAAAATGGGCCTTGCGGTCCATCGCCTTCCTGATTCATGTCCATGGGCGGCATCTCGGGATTTTCAATGCGCGCCCGATTCGCCCAGCGTGCATCGCGCAGGTACCGCAGTCCCAGGCCCAAGCCAGCCAGAAGCAGGAGGCAAACCACCAGCCGCATTGGGGTGGCTAGGCTTCCCGAACCCAACCACCCTCGACGTCCGGCAAACTCCGCGTACAGAAATGCGAGAGCGGCGGCGCATACCAGCATGTGCGCGTACATCCACTTCCATTCGGCCCGAATTGTTCCCGTGTGCACCAGCCAGAATCCCAGCGCTGCGCCGGTCAGGAAAAGAATCCAACCTGCCCAACTCAGCCAGGTTCCTTCCCGCAAAAGGCGACTGAGCAGAGGCAGAAGCAGGATTGAGGCCGCGATGCCGGCGGCGAGGTGCAGCAGCACGATAACGGCGTACAAAACATTTTGCTGGGGAAATCCATACAAGTAAACGGCGGAGGCGGTCAAAAAGACGACCATGCCAAGCAACAGCTTGCGCGCAATCGAGTGCGGAGAGGCCATACCAGGTTTAGTTCAATGAAGGACCGGTCGCGCCCACGTCGCGACCTGGGTAGATCGATGATCGCAAAGAGAATAATGCGCCGGGGAAGGGCGCGGTAATAGTACAAAACTACTAGGAGCTGTGGGCTACGAGCGACGCGCTAGTGTGAAAAATCCTGAGTGAAGAAAACCGGTCGTTTGAAAACACAAGGTCCCTCCACTCCGCTTCGCTCCGGTCGGGATGACAGAGTTATGGCGCTCATTTGCGGGACAGGACACTAGGGCCATCCGTAATAAATTTCAAGTTCGAAGGATACAAGCATCTGAATAGGGATGCACGACTATGGGACGCTCTCGCGACAGGCGGCGGCGTTGAAGGAAGCGCCACATAAACTGAAACCAGAACCGCGCCTGAGACCTGGGCGAACCTGCTAGACTCGCCATTTTCTGAGGTGTAGATGCACGAGTTGAATTTTCTACCTGCAGTTGCGATGGCAGAACAGGTTCGTCAGAAGAAAATCTCTCCCGTGGAATTGCTTGAGGCTCACCTGGCACGGATTGCTCGCCTGAATCGGAACTTGAATGCGTTTGTCGACCTGGATGAGGAGCGAGCACGACGCGATGCTGTCGTTCTGGAGAAAGAGGCGGCTCACGGCGAGATCCGCGGACCACTGCACGGCGTGCCCATCAGCATTAAGAGTTCGATCGACGTCGCGGGAATGCGATGCGAAGCGGGGACCCGGTTGCGTGAAGGGCGTGTGGCGGCGAGCGATGCGGTGCTGGTTGCGAGACTGCGAAATGCCGGCGCGGTCATTCTGGGAGTGACTAATACGCCCGAGTTTCTGATGGCGTGGGAGACTGACAATCTTCTGTACGGACAAAGCAGAAGTCCTTGGGACCTTGAACGCACACCGGGGGGCTCCAGTGGCGGAGAAGCGGCGGCGATCGCGTCCGGATGTTCTGCCGGTGGCGTGGGCAGCGATGGTGGAGGATCCATCCGCGTGCCTTCGCATTTCAGCGGCATCTGCGGCCTGAAGCCAACTCCGGGGCGCATCCCCAGTACGGGTCATTTCCCGGTTTCGGCGGGGCCGTTTGCGCTGCTAGGGGTCGTCGGCCCGATGGCTCGAACCGTGGCCGATGTGCAGCTGCTCTTTGAGGTGCTCTCGGGACCTGACGATGGCGATCCCTGTTCGGCGCCGGTACCGTTGCAGAAAGTCCGACGCGAGGCGCTGCAACGGATTTGCATTGGTTATTTCGAGGATGACGGGCGCACGCCAGTGACTCCCGAGACGCGAACTGCAATTCGGACCGCAGCTGAAGCATTGGCTCGAGCGGGTTTCGA